>DWYO01000046.1 GCA_019118725.1 Candidatus Parabacteroides intestinavium
ATTGGGTGATCAAGGTATCGAAAGAAGAAGCTATACAAAACGGAGTTCCGCCTTTAGTATTCGACCGACAAGAAGAAATGCGGAGGATGGTTAATAACATGCTGGATAGTATGAAACGAGCAAATCCGAATATGAAGATGGGCTATCATTTACCCACAGAAATTCTTAAATACAAAGAACGCAAAGAGGACTCGTAGGGAAAAAGGAGCGGCGAAGCCATTGAACCATGCTTCGCCGCCCATAATTTACTTAAACATAAAAACCACAAAGAGCTGAGAATCTTCATAACTTTATGCATTCTTTGTGGACTTAGTGTTTTATTTCTTTTCGGTTAGAAGGAAGATATGACTCGAGAGGTCTTCTGTCGTAAAAAGGCGCAAGCCGACCTTCATCAGATAATCTCCGGAATAGACCTGTCCGTTTTCTTTATACGTTGATTCCTTGCCCGGCATCAGGTTGATTTCCTCAATCCGGTATTGCTTATCCGGATCCAGTCCCTGCAAGCGAATCGGATATAGATCTTCCGAGAATCGCGGATGTATGTTATAGGTATAAAGAACCGATTGACTCTTTAGTTTATCTACCGACATTACAGCGGTATGATTCCCCTCGTAAGGAGATACCAGACGATAGAAATCTCCATCCAAGATGACCGGTTTCAACTCTTTATAGGTAGCCACCGCCTGCTTACAGAAGGTTAGTTCATCTCCGCTCATTCCTTTAAGTCCGATATCAAATCCCATCTTGCACATCATCGCTACATCCACACGGAACTTGACCGATGCCTTACGGTTCCAGCTCGTGACATGAGCACATATCGCCTTCATCGGGAAAAACTTGGAGAAGCCCCATTGGATGTAAAGACGCTCTATCGAATCGGTATTGTCACTCGCCCAAAATTCGGTGAAATAATTCAATGCCCCATAATCGCACCGGGCCCCGCCCCCGGAACAAAGCATCATCGGGACATGCGGATATTTAGCTTTAATACGCTCAAGGACGTTATAAAGGCCACGCACATAATCCACATACAGATGCTCCTGTTTCTCTTTCAGATAAGGCGAATACGCATTGGTAATCGGGCTATTGCAATCCCATTTGAAATATGCCAAATCCGGATTCTCAGTCAGAAGCTTGTCCACCACTCCGAAAACGAAGTCCTGGACCTCAGGATTGGATAAATCCAGCACCAGCTGATTCCGGTAATAGATCGGTTCGCGATTCGGATATCGGATAATCCATTCCGGATGCTTCAAGGCCAGATTACTTTTCGGATTGACCATCTCCGGCTCAATCCAGATACCGAATTTGACTCCGGCTTTCTTCGCCTCTTCCACCAGGAAAGGCACCCCATGAGGCAATTTACTCTTCATCGCCTCCCAATCACCCAGGCCGGCCTTATCATTATTTCGGGGATATTCATTTCCAAACCAACCATCATCCAAAAGGAACATATCAACGCCTAAGTCGGCCGACTCTTTCATCAGGCCGCAAAGGATATTCTCATCAAAACGGGTTCCGGTATTTTCCCAATTATTCAATAAAGTCAATCGGTCTCCCTTCCCGTCTTTTAATTGGTAATTCAATGCCCATGCCTGAATTCCCCGACTTGCCGCGCCACTCCCGTTATCACTCCGCGAGAAGATAAACTCCGGTGTGGTGAAGGTTTCATCCGGTTTTAATTCGTAACGCGAAGCATAGGGACTGATTCCGGAAATAACACGCAGGTTCTTCACTTTGTCCACCTCAAAAGTAAACCGGTAATTTCCCGTCCAGGCAATCGTACCCAGTACGACCTCGCCTTGATTCTCTGAAACAGGTTGATTCAATCCCAATTCAAAGAAAGGATACATATACATGGCCGCACGTGTACCGAGTTTGGTTTCCAGAATCTTTATCCCCGGGCGAAGCTCCTGACTACTCATCTGCATCTCTTTCGCCCAATCCCCGCTAAACTCGTTCAGGAAGTATTTCGGACTTTCAAAATAAATCACCGATGAAGCATATTGATTCAGATAAACCGGCTTCTTCTCCTGATGGCGGATTTCCGTCCAGGTTTTGATCACGTTCTCCTTATTATAGGCCACATAATGCAAGGTTACCTGCAAAGGATATTGCTCATCTTTCAAATGAATCAGTGTCTCGGTCGCATTATCATCAATCCGCTTCACCTCCGAAGAGACAAAGGTCAGAACCGTACTCATATTCCCGTCCGAATGTGTAATGCTAAGAGCAGGCTCGAAGAAATCGCCTCCACCAGCGGTCAGGTAAGCCTCTCCATGCCTATACCCCACGGTACCATCCGAACCGGCCTTTCTCTCCGTTGAAAAATGCTTCAAGTCCGATTCATGAAGCAGCTTCGTTCCTAAATAAGTTTGGTACAAGCGTCCATCGGGCGCGGTTTGATAAATCAGATCCGTCTCGCTGGTCGAGATCCGAATCCATTCAGGAGTATTCTCAGCCCACAAATAATGCCAGCAAAAAAGACCCGCTAAGAATAGAAATAAATTTCGTTTCATGGATAAGAAGTTGTTAAATTAAAATGATGTTACAAATATACGCATCTATTTGCAGAAATAGAAATAGGATTCAGGCACTTGCCCTGTCCACCCATAATCTTTTTTAGAAAAGCAATAAGACTATTTAATAGAAAAAGGAACGTCCTCTCCCTCAAATAACTTTACTTTTGTGCGGATAGAGGTTTACGTTCATGTATAAAGGTTGGATTATCATAGTAATAGTAAGTTTATTGTGCCGGAACATGCTCTATGCCCAAGTCTGGAGTCAAGAGGATTCAATTAAACTGGCCAATATACTGACGGGAAAAGATTCATTACACTTGAATCCGGAATATCAACGTGCCATCCAAAACGGAACATTCATCAACACAAATCCGGTAGGGACAATGCGTGCCTCCCAATCGAAGGTCCCGTTTACCAAAGACTTCTCCGAATACATCCGCCTGGATAAACGGGCTTTGAACGAATTGCGCCAACCCTTGGATTCGCTTTCCGCACTTGAACTCATGCACGAAAAAATATATGTAGACAACTCCCAGCGCATCAACTCCCGGATTACAGATCCTGTCCGCAAAGGACGTGTCGAAGGAGTACAGCCTACCGGTTACGATTTCAACCATTGGATTTCTTATGCGCTAAGCCCTTCTTACCGGCGAATGGTAAAGAACCGCAAGCGTAACACCTGGAAAATTTATAATGACATCCCTGCCCTACGGATTCACGAAAAGCAAAAAGCATATAGAAAAGAACACCCCGAAATGGTTATTGATAAATAACTAGAAGACGATGTGTGTCAACTCGTTAATTTGTTTCTTATTAAAGCAACACCTCTTTGATTGCCCGTTCCATATCCGATTTGCCCATGACTCCGACACTGATTTTAGGCTTTCCTTCCATCGGAATAAATAGCAAGGTTGGTACCGAACGGATATTAAACAGAGCAGCCAGTTCCTCTTCCTGATCTACATCTACTTTGTAGAAGTAAACCTGATCGGCATATTTCCCGGTTGCTACCTCCTCGAAGATCGGCCCCAATGTCTGGCAAGGTCCGCACCAAGTCGCAAAGAAATCAATAATAGCCGGTTTATCACCCAAATAGTTCCAACCTCCGCCATTCAATACTCCTGATACCTTTGCGGTAAATTCTTCTTTTGTCAAATGTATAACCCCCATTTTTCTTTTCCTCCTATTGATTCTATATCTTTTTTGTACAAAGTTAAAACGCTTTTAGCAAAAAGCCAAATCTATAATCTCTATGAACAAATAGATAAAATCAAATATGCCTTTTAAACATATTTCCTCTATATTTTTATCCGCCCTTTTCCGGAGTTTCAAGGCATGAAACTGGAGTTTCATAGGACGGAACTTTTGTTTCATGCCTTGAAACTTTAAACCCAAATCGGTCATTAGACTTTGGGTAGATTGCCCTCTTATGTCTTGCGGATTGCTTTTCGGCTTGCAGAAGGCGTAGCGGGCTACGTCGAGGCAAGTCGGGAAGCAAGATGCTGGCAGAAGGGGCAAA
>DWYO01000047.1 GCA_019118725.1 Candidatus Parabacteroides intestinavium
ACTTTTGTCATTTAATGTTTTGTATTGTTCATAGATAACCATAGTTCTACCGGAACTACATCTTAAAAAAATAGCACTAACACCAACCATACTTTATAAAATTTGCCTCGAAGGTATAAAAGGAAATTAATACTGCAATTATTGCCCCTGGCTTTTTATATAATATTAACTATTTGTGCTTAATATCGGGTTTTTTCAGTTAAAAAGACATAGTTCCGGTAGAACTATGGTTATCTATGAACAATACAAAACATTAAATGACAAAAGTTAGCTTTTTAGAGATTAAGTAAGAATAGGACGTTGGGAAAGGAATTTTCCAATATCCGTTTGTCTAACAAATTCAACTTATTATCATGAAACCTAAAAATGTAAAGAGCAATGTGAGGCGTTATGTCATCTTAGCTGCAGTGCCTCTAACCATTGCAGGGACCATTCAAAAAATGCAAGCTGCAGAAAATGGTCCGGTGGCGTTGAGTACTCAACAGAGTAATGTAACAATTAAAGGTACCGTAACCAATGCCAATGGAGAACCCCTTATTGGTGTAAGCGTTATTGAAAAAGGGACGACCAATGGTATCGTAACAGACATTGACGGGAATTATCAATTAGCTGTATCCAAAGGCAGCACGATTGAATTTTCGTATGTCGGATTTGCGAAACAGGAAATTAAAGTTGGTTCGGAAAACGTTATCAATGTTGTGTTGCAGGAAGACAACCAACTGCTGAACGAAGTAGTGGTTGTGGGGTATGGCTCCATGAAGCGTTCGGACATCGCAACAGCCATTTCCTCCGTAAAACCAGAAGACATGAACTTGGCCGGAGCCAATAGCCGAGATGTACGCCAACTATTGGATGGAAAAGTAGCCGGTTTGTCTATCACCCGAACAAACGGTAGTAACCCGAACAACGGCGTAGCTGTACAGATGCGTGGCGTTGTATCTGTCAATGGAGACCAATCTCCGCTGGTGGTTATCGATGGTATTCCAGGCGGAAATATCGACCTGTTGCGTAGCGAGGATATCGAAAGTATCGATGTCTTAAAAGATGGTTCCGCTGCCGCTATCTACGGTTCGCGTGCCAATGCGGGTGTCATTTTGATTACTACCAAACGTGGACAGGCAGGGCGGACTTCGGTAGACTATTCTACCTACCTGACACACTATTGGGGCATAGAACGTCCGGATTTCATGAGCGCATCAGAATACCGGGCAAGAAGAGCCGAGCTGGGCGACCCGTCCTATATGCCGGATAACGGCGGCTCGACAGATTGGTTCGATGAGTTGCTGAACAGCGGGAACGTATCGCACAGCCATAACCTTTCTATTTCCGGTGGTACGGAATCGACCGTGTATCGTGCTTCTTTGTATTACAGCAATCTGGAAGGTGTAGCAAAGGCAACAGACCGCGAGCAATACGGCGGACGTATGTCGCTGGAAACGAAGGCACTGAACGATATGTTGACATTCCAAACCAATGTCAGTTTGAATTATGGTAATATGAATTTATTAGGTGGTGATGGTGAATGGGAATCAGCACTGCGCGCCAATCCGACTAACCCGATTTATAACGCTGATGGCTCATACTTCGAAGATTACGCCAAAGATGAGAACAAGGTTGCCCGCTTGGATCAGCAACAGTATGACCGCCAGCAGACTACCAGCTCGTTCGATGGAAAACTGACCTTCGAACCAATTGAAGGATTAAAAGGTTCGGTATTCGTAAGCTACACACGCGATGACCAGAAAGACCGCCGTTATTACGATTTGGATTCGCGTATCTCGTATAACAGCTATAACAGCGGAGGTTACGCATGGCGCAAATCGTATATGAATACGCAGCGAACGCTGGAACCGACTATCGAATATGCACATACCTTTGCAGATGACCATAAGCTGAATGCCATCGTAGGTTACAGCTACCAGTATGAGGTATATGAACAGTTCGAAGCCAATAACAACGGGTTCCTGAATGATGCGACCGAAGACAACAACTTGGGTTCCGGTAGCGGATTGAATGGCGATGCAGCTATCCGTGCCGGTATGGGCAGCGAAAAGAAAGACGAGACGTTGATTGCCTTTTTCGGCCGTATCAACTACGTATATAAAGACCGCTATGTAGCACAGTTCTCTTTACGCCATGAAGGTTCATCCAAGTTTGGCGATAACAACAAATGGGGTAACTTCCCGTCAGCATCCGTAGCGTGGAACGTATCGAACGAAGAGTTCATGAAAGACCAGAACGTCCTTTCCAACTTGAAACTGCGTGTAGGTTATGGTGTAACCGGTAACTCCGGTATCGACCCTTACCAGTCAATGGTAACATTGAGCGGTGGTAATCAATATTTAAATCCAAATGGACAGTGGCTCCAGACTTGGGGACCGAGCCGTAACCCGAATGAAGATCTCCGCTGGGAAAAGAAAAAAGAATGGAACTTCGGTGTGGACTTCGGTGTATTAGAAAACCGCATCACCGGTGCGTTGGATGTGTACAAACGTACAGCCGATGATTTGCTGATGACGGGCGTAACCGTTCCATCCCCGGCAAATATCCACTCTACCAGTACGTTGAACATCGGTAGCATTTCCAGCTCCGGTCTGGAATTGACATTGAATGCTGTTCCTATCGTCAAGAAAGATTTCCAATGGAGAACGACCGTGACCATGTCGAAAGTATTCTCGAACAAATTGAACGAATTCTCCTACAGCACAGCCGACTATCTGGAATTCGGTAGCATTGGCGGTTACGGTGCAATGGGTAATGCCGTTCGTTTGTATGCAGGTGATGAAATCGGTAACTTCTACGGCAAAAAGTTTGCCGGCTTCGACGAAGATGGTGAATGGTTGTTCTATAACAAGGAAGGTGAAGCCGTTCATGCATCTGAAATGGATGACAGTGATAGGCAGGTTATCGGTAACGGTCAGCCGAAATGGTACCTCTCTTGGACGAACAACTTCACGTATAAGAACTTCGACCTTTCGTTCATGTTCAAAGGCCGTTTCGGTTACGATATCCTGAACCGCCTGAATATGTTCTATACAAACTATACTACATTGCAGGCAGGTTATAATGTACTGAACTCAACCTTCGAAGATGGTGTGAATGCTTCTTACCAGTATTCGGACTACTATCTGGAAAAAGGTAACTATATCCGTTTGGATAACATTACCTTAGGCTACAACTTCCGGAATAAAAACCCGAAATGGCCGTCGTTCCGCGTCTATGTTTCCGCAACCGACCTGTTTACCATCACCGGCTATGATGGTTTAAACCCGGAAATGGATGATACCGGTATGAGCCCAAGTATGGAATCTTGCGGTCGTACACCGGTAACAAGAAGCGTCAGTGTAGGTTTGAATGTTAAATTTTAAAGGGGAATAATACAATGAAGAATAATATAATAAAGTTGGGTATCGCGGCTTTTGGAGCATTCACGTTAGGTGCTTGTACAGACTTGACAGAACACATTTACAGCGATAACACAACCGATAACTTCTATAACAATGAATCGGAAGTTATCTCAGCCGTACTGCGTCCTTATACACATAGCTGCGCGGTATTTGCTTGCCAATCACGTCAAAATTACTGGCAATTGAATGAACTTTCAGCCGACCAATTGGCTTGGCCGGTAAAGGGGCCTCATGGATATGACGATGCAAAATGGATTCAGTTCCATTATCATACTTGGACGAATATGCATGCCTCCATTGAGGATGCTTGGAATCTTTTCTTTATGGGATTAGGTTTCTGTAATGATGCCATCCAAAACTTAGAAGATCGTACGGCTGAGAGTATGAATATTACAGAAGAGCAACGAGCCGCCTATATCGCCGAATTGCGTGCCAACCGCGCTTACTACTATTTGGGTATTATGGATTTGTGGGGGAATGCGCCGATTGTAACCAAAGTAAGCGACCCGGAAATGCCGGCTACCAATAGTCGTCAAGAGATATTCGACTTCGTAGAAAGCGAAATGTTGGAAATCATGGATGACCTGCCTCTGCTTTCTCAAGAAGAGCAAAATTGCGGACGTTTTACCCGCGCTGCCGGTTATGCCATAATGGCAACCCTTTACCTGAATGCGGAAGAATGGACGGGCACAGCGCGTTGGGCTGATTGCATCGAATATTGCGATCGTTTGATTAACGGAGAAGGTGGCGGACAGAACGGTGCCATGCAATTGGATGATGACATCTACAAGCCATTCAGCAATACCAATTCTACCGATTCTCGCGAAAACATCTTGGTACTCGCATACGATTATATGGCATCCGGAATCAAATGCGGATGGGCTGGCGATATGTACCATTTCAACCAACGCTATATCTACGGTGGAACAGATAACGGTAACGATGGCATAGTCGTTATTCCTTCTGCATACGACATGTTTGAGGATAATGACTTGCGTAAACAGGACTGGATGCTTATCGGCCCGCAGTATGATTATGATACGGGCGAACCGGTAGTCGGTACTTCAGAATATACAGGTCAGCCATTGGTTTTTGTACGGGACATTAAACGTTATAGCGAAGGTGATACAATTACATCAACCATGTATACAGGAGAAGAAAATAGTGGCGCACGCTTCAATAAGTACAATCCTGGACCGTTAAGTGATGCCAATTATTATGGCAACGACTGGGTATTATACCGCCTGACAGAATTCTACTTCGACAAAGCAGAAGCGCTGATGCGTCAGAATGGCGGCGTAGCAACGCAGGAAGCTGTCGATTTGATCAACGCTTGCCGCCAACGCGCATTCTCGGCTGAAGATTGGCCCAATGAAATGTACACGACAGCTACATTGACACTGGATGAGTTATTGGCTGAACGTGGACGCGAGTTTATCTTTGAAGGAAAGCGCCGCACCGACTTAATCCGCTTCGGCAAATTCCTGACAGAATCTTGGTGGGATCACGAACCGACTACCAGCGAACACCTGAAGCTCTATCCTATTCCGTATGACCAAGTAACATTGAATCCAAACTTGGTACAGAACGAAGGTTATTAATTTTCTATTTTTTCCGAGTGGCTCAGAAAGACATCCTAAAAAAGGGAGACTCATTCTGAGCCACTCTGCCCTATTAGATATTCATTTTTTTAACCAAACCTTTTTAACTCTCAATTATTATTTCTACTTTTGCAAATCCTTAAGAGGAAAAAATTAAATAGCAATGAATATATCATACAATTGGCTTAAAGAATATCTTGATTTCGACCTACAGCCAGAAGAAGTAGCTGAAGCTTTGACATCCATAGGCCTCGAAACAGGTTCTGTTGAAGAGGTACAAACCATAAAAGGCGGTTTGGAGGGATTAGTCATCGGTGAGGTCCTGACGTGTGAAGCTCATCCGAATTCGGATCATCTACATGTTACGACCGTCAATGTGGGCAGTGGTGAACCACTCCAAATAGTATGTGGCGCTCCGAATGTAGCCGCCGGACAAAAAGTAGTTGTTGCCGTTAACGGGACAAAACTTTACGATGGAGATAAAGAGTTTACCATCAAGCGTTCTAAACTGCGCGGAGTAGAATCGAACGGTATGATTTGCGCTGAAGACGAAATTGGTGTAGGAACCGATCACTCGGGCATCATTGTCCTGCCAGACAGTGCAGTGGTAGGTACTCCAGCAAAAGAGTATTATAATGTAAAGAGTGACTATGTACTCGAGGTTGACATTACGCCCAACCGTGTGGACGCAACTTCCCATTATGGCGTAGCACGAGACTTGGCCGCTTACTTGAAACAGCATGGAAAGCCGGCGGAGTTGAAACGCCCGTCTGTCGACAATTTCCAGATTGACGTAGATGCTCCGGCCATTACAATCGAAGTTCAAAATACGGAAGCATGTCCGCGTTATTCCGGTATTACAATAAAGAACGTAACCGTAAAGGAAAGCCCGGAATGGTTACAGAATAAGTTACGTACCATTGGCCTGCGCCCTATCAATAATGTAGTAGATATTACCAATTTCATATTGCATGGATTAGGTCAGCCTATGCATGCGTTTGACGCAGGAAAAATCAAAGGGAACAAGATCATTGTACGGCCGGCCCATACAGGTGACAAATTCGTCACGTTGGACGGCGTGGAACGTACATTGACTGACCGCGATCTGATGATTTGCAACAGTGAGGAACCGATGTGTATCGGAGGTGTATTTGGCGGATTGGATTCAGGTGTAACCGAACAGACAACCGATGTGTTCCTGGAATCGGCTAATTTCCATCCGACATGGATTCGCAAGACAGCACGTCGCTTCGGCTTGAATACGGACTCGTCTTTCCGTTACGAACGAGGACTGGATCCGAATGTCACCATATATATATTGAAGTATGCCGCTATGTTGGTAAAAGAATTAGCGGGAGGACAAATCACAGGAGCTATTCAGGATATTTATCCGAAAGTATTCGAGCCGTATAAAGTAAGCCTTACATACGAAAAAATTAATTCGCTGACCGGTAAGGTTATCCCAGTTGAGACGGTTAAGAGTATTGTCCAAAGCTTGGAAATGAACATTACGGAAGAGACTCCTGAGGGACTTCACCTGGAAGTTCCGGTTTATCGAATCGATGTCCAACGCGATGTAGATGTTATTGAAGATATTTTACGTATCTACGGATATAATAATGTAGAGTTTACCGAGCATGTCAAGTCAAGTCTTTCCTATAAGACACCGACAGACCATAGTTATGCGATGGAAAACTTGATTTCCGAACAGCTTACCGGTTGTGGTTTCAATGAAATACTGAACAACTCTTTGACTCGTTCTGCTTATTACGAAAAACTGACCACTTACCCTGCCGAGCATTGCGTCATGCTAATGAATCCGCTGAGCGCCGATTTGAATTGCATGCGCCAGACGTTGTTGTTCGGAGGCCTGGAAAGCATTGAGCATAATAGCAAGCGCAAGAATGGCAATATCCGCTTCTATGAATTCGGAAATTGTTACACTTACACACAAGAGAATAAGAAAGAAGGAGAAACATTGGCACAATTCGATGAAGATTATCGCTTGGGATTATGGCTCTGTGGTTATCGTGTCGAGAATAATTGGGCACATGCCAATGAATCATCTTCCGTTTACGAGTTGAAAGCTTATGTAGAAAATATACTGGTTCGTTTAGGCGTAAATGTGAAGAAGCTTATCTTCGGCAATCTGTCTAACGATATCTATGACGCCGGATTGAGTATCACAACTCCAGCGGGAAAGACATTAGGGACACTGGGTATTGTAAATCATAAAATCCGTAAAGCAATGGACATTGATATGGATGTCTATTACGCTGAATTGGATTGGAAGGCTCTGATGAAAGAGACCAAGAAAAATAAGGTTACCTATACAGAATTGTCGAAATTCCCGAGTGTAAAACGTGATTTGGCCTTGTTGATTGATAAATCTGTTCAGTTTGCCGAAATCCAGAAGATTGCTACTGAAAGCGAACGTAAATTGCTGAAAGACGTTGTTCTGTTTGACGTTTACGAAGGTAAGAACCTCCCTGCCGGCAAGAAATCGTATGCTGTAAGTTTCATTTTGGAAGATGAGACAAAAACACTGAACGATAAACAAATCGATGCCATCATGAAAAAGATTCAAACGAATCTGGAACAGAAGCTGGGGGCACAATTAAGATAACAATCTTTAAAATATAAAAACAATCAAAATATGGGAAGAGCTTTTGAGTTTCGCAAAGCAAGAAAGTTTAAACGTTGGGGCAATATGGCCCGTGTATTTACCAAATTAGGTAAGGAAATCACGATTTGTGCAAAACAAGGTGGTCCGGAACCGGAAAATAATCCACGTTTACGCGTGCTGATGCAGACCGCCAAGAAAGAGAATATGCCGAAGGAGAACGTAGAACGCGCTATTAAACGTGCTGTTTCTAAAGACTTCACCGATTATAAGGAGATGAACTATGAAGGGTATGGTCCTTATGGCATCGCTATCTTCGTTGAAACAGCTACTGATAACACAACACGTACGGTAGCAAACGTTCGTAGCTATTTCAACAAATGCGGAGGATCTTTAGGAACAAGCGGAAGTTTGGAATTTCTCTTCTCCCACAAGTGTGTTTTCCACATCACTAAGCCTGAGAATGTTTCCTTGGATGACTTGGAACTGGAATTAATTGATTATGGTGTTGATGAATTGGACGTAGATGATGAAGCCAATGAAATCATAATCTATGGAGACTTTGCTCAGAATGCTGCTATTCAAAAGTATTTGGAAGAGAATGGCTATGAAATTACAAGTAGCGAATTTGTTCGTATTCCAAATGATGTAAAAGAAGTAACTCCTGAACAGCGCGAAACCATCGAAAAGCTGATCGAGAAGTTAGAAGAAGATGATGATGTCCAGAATGTTTTCCATAACATGAAGGAAGAAGATGATGACAATTAAAACAGAACCATAAGTGTGTTTTTCATAATTGTAATCCGAGGCGGTTGCGTTGTTTGAAACGCAGCCGCTTTACTTTTATATCAACGGATATATTGTGCCAATGCCTTGGCTATGCCATCCTCATCTACCGAAGAAGTCACATAGTCTGCCGAAGCTTTTACCTCATCCGCTGCATTACCCATTGCCACACCAATACCGGCAAACTGAAGCATTGCTATATCATTCCCCCCATCCCCAAAGGCAATGATCTCATCCTGAGAAATGTCATAACGGGAAAGGACATGCTGAATTCCTACCGCTTTATTGATTCCCAAAGGAACTACATCCGCAAAGTCCGGATGCCAACGGGCGGCTACGCTATGAGGCATAACCTTCATAATATTTTTCTCCTGCTCGGAATTAAAGAAAGCGATAAGCTGGTACACCGGCAGATCAGCAAACTGGTCGATATCTCTAATTTCGGGAGCCGCTATTCCCACTAAATTATAGACACCCTGGGCTATATCATTTATATAATTGACATATATCTGACTATCCAACACACATGCACAGGCAAACGGCTCAACTTCATGCTGGTACTTCAACATAGCCTTAAAATCATCAGCCGAAAGAGCCTGTTTATAGATAACCTCCCCGGTACGAGTCGTACAATATCCGCCATTGAGTGCCACGAAACCGTCAAATTCAAATCCGAGATTCTTTACCCAAATAGGATGCCGGCCTGTTGCCAAAAACACTTTTACCCCTTGCCGGCGAAGATTTTCTACCGCTCTGATAGCTGATTCCGGTACATGATGCGTCTTAAAGCTGACCAATGTGCCATCTATATCAAAAAATGCTGCTTTTATCATATTATCTGATTTATTGCAATTGTTCTTTTAGGATCTCCTGCATACGTTCGGAATCTGCATCCGTATCTTTATATTCCTCACGCAAACGAAGCAATTCTTGTTTCATTTCTTGGATAATATCGGCATAAGCCGGATCATTATAAGCATTATGATTTTCGTGCGGATCACGCTGCAAATCATAAAACTCCCAGCTTGGAGTTGTCGGTTGCTTTTCTGAACCGGTCATTGTCAACGGATCTCCATAAAGGAACATCAATTTATAGCGATCATTCCGAATACCGAAATGCGCCGGTCGGATGCTATGATGAGTCCAATACCGATAATACATAGATTTACGCCAGTCTTCAGGAGTATTTCCTTTTAGATTCTCCCTAAAACTTCGTCCTTGAGACAATGCCGGAGAATTCACTCCTGCATAATCGGCCAGCGTAGCCGCAAAATCAATATTCAGAATAATATCTTTATTGCGCGTACCAGCCTTTATCTCTTTGGGATATCGGATTACAAAAGGCATGTGCAGCGGTTCTTCATACATCATTCGTTTATCAAAGAACCCATGCTCACCTAAGAAATACCCTTGATCAGATACATAAATTACAATCGTATTCTGAGCCAATCCCTCTTCATCCAACATCTTCAACAGCTTTCCGATGTTATCATCAATTGTAGCGCCGCAACGCAAATAATCACGTATCATCTTCTGGTATATCTTTATCCGTGCCGAGTCACGATCCATACCCTGTGTAGAGAAAGGCAGTTCCGGGTAACGGCACCACCAACTATCCGGATCTTTAGAGGCGGTTTCCCATCTCCACCCCATATTCTCCAATTGTTGTCCGGGGAATGTACGTCCCGATTTCGTTTGGTCAAACTCCATCATATTTTCAGGCATCGGGAACACCACATCATCATACAAATGCTTCATCCGGTCCGGGAAGTCCCAAGGTTCATGAGTCGCTTTAAAATGACAACACATCATAAACGGACGTGTCTTATCCCGTTGTTTAATCCATTGTATTACCTTTTCAGTGACAATATCCGTTGAGAAACCTTTCTCTTCAACCCCCTGTTTGCCTTCCGTATCGTCCACCCAATTCGCTTCCGATTTAAACAACGGGTTCCAATATTCACCTTGGTCATGAAATACCTCAAAATGGTCAAACCCGGTAGGTTTCCTCTTCAAATGCCATTTTCCGAACAATGCCGTCTGATACCCTCCGGCCTGCATCTGCTTCGCAATATTATCCTCTGCCGGATCAATCGCATCATCCAACGTGTACACACCATTTACATGGCTATATGCCCCTGTCATAATTGAAGCCCGACTGGGTACAGAGATTGAGTTCGTACACAGGCAATTATCCAGCACACACCCCTCCGATGCCAAGCGTCTTATGTTATCATTCTTCACATAGTCCTGCAAGATACCTCCATAAATACCCCATGCCTGCGAGGTATGGTCATCCGAAAGAATAAACAAGATATTCGGACGTTCTTCATTTGCTTGTGTTTTTTGTTGGCAGGACATCAAAGCCGCACTTCCGGCTATCAGTCCCATTCCTATCATCCATTTATTCATCATTGCATTTTATTTTGTCGTTACCAAACCAGGTTTTCTGTTTTCCGTCCCCTTTACACGAGTCAAATCATCCCCCAATTGCTTCCGCATCTCATCAGCAACCTTCATCAACCGGGCGGCACGTTCCGGATATTGATGCAACACGTTATAACGCTCTCCCGGATCGCGTCTCAAGTCATAAAGCTCGCTTGCCCGAAGCTCTACGGTAGCCAATTTACCCGGTTTTCCATCATTTCCCGGCGCGTATGCTCCATACGTTACATACTTATGAGGGAACACCAATTTGAACTCACCATCCGTCACCGCCTCCAAGTCGTTCTTATTATAATAATAGACAAATGAAGTACGCGGATTCGCCTTTGATTTACCCTCAATCAAAGAGAGAATGCTCACCCCGTCTATCTTACGCTGAGGTAAAGGAGCTCCGGCTATCTCGGCAAAAGTAGGAAACAAATCAATATTCGACGCCAATTTATTACAAATGGTTCCGGGCTGCGTGTGTCCTTTCCAATAAACGATACAAGGCACCCGGTTTCCTCCGTCAAAAGTTGTAGCTTTCGCCTCGCGCAATCCTGCAGCCGAGCCGGCATGATTCCCATAATTCGTCCACGGGCCATTATCCGAAGTGATAACAATCAGCGTATTTTCCTCTATGCCCAACTCCTGTACAGTCTTCCAGACCTCACCGACGCTCCAATCAATCTCCATCATCACGTCCCCAAACAATCCTTGCTCACTCTTACCTTTAAATTTATCCGAAACAGCCAAAGGGACATGAGGCATATTGTGAGCCAAATATAAGAAGAAAGGTTTTCCGGCCTCTGCATTCTTCCGGATAAAATTGATTGAACGCATCGTATAGTCAGTTGTAAAACGAGTCTGATCGGTATTATACCCAACCACTTCATTTCCATCATAGGTCGGCAAATCCGGGAAGTTAAACACCTCTCCTTGTTGAGGATGGAACGGCCACATATCATTCGAATAAGGAAGCCCATAATACTCGTCAAAACCATTCTGAAGCGGAAGGAATTGATGTTGACTTCCTAAATGCCACTTTCCGAATATCGCCGTAGCATACCCCTTCTGCTTCAGAAGTTCGCCCATTGTCATCTCATCCTGATGTACTCCATAATTAGAATCCGGTCCGGGTGCTCCTGAAAAACCGATACGGTTAGGATAACACCCCGTCAGTAATCCTGCACGAGAAGCGCCACTGATGGGTTGTCCCGCCAAGAAATGCGTGAAGCGCACCCCCTCAGCAGCCAGCTGATCTATATGAGGTGTCGTATAACCATACGCCCCATTACAGGAAAAATCACCGTACCCCACATCATCCAGGTTCACCAATATAATGTTCGTATAATCAGCAGCATTCACTATACCGGCCCATGCCACCATAACCATTGATACTATGTACTTCTTCCTCTTCATATTCTTTCTCGTTTATTTCGTTTGAACAAAACTCAATCTATCCTTTAGAAGCTGTTTTAAATTTATTCCAGCACCACTTTCAACACCTCATCCGCATAAGGCGTACCTTGTGCCCGGACCTCTCCATCGGGAGCGACCAGCATCGAATCACCCGCATACCGCTTTCCAAACGGATCCGTACCACTACAATTCACGCCAATGATACAAGCTTTATTCTCTATCGCCCGTTCTTTGAGCAAAGCCAGCCAATCATTCCTCCGGCTTTCCGGCCAGTTCGCTATATAAAGGGCCGTATCATATTGGCCTTCATTCCGGCTCCAATCCGCAAACCGCAAATCATAGCAAATATATGTCGCAATCCGATGTCCTTTCCACGTCAATATCAATTGAGCATTTCCGGGAGAATACGCTCCTTTTTTAAAGCAATTGTGTTTATCATAATGCTGATAATTCCCATCCGGGAACACCGCCAATAAACGATTGTAATACTTTTCGTCTTCCTTATAAATGGTTGATCCTACCACTAAGGCCCCACTCCGGGAAGCCCACACCTGCATTTGCTTCAACACTTTAGGGAATAGAGAGGCTACCTCATCCTTGCTTTGGAACGCAACCGGTTTATTGCCCGTCCCCTTCATCTCGCATCCCACCGTAAACAATTCAGGCAAGATAATCATATCACAATCGGCACACTGATTTATGCGGGCATCAAACGCATCCAGATTGGCGGATACATCTCCCCACTTCAAATGCGCCTGCACCAAAGCGACCTTGCAGGATTCGGCATACAACTCCTTGCCACAAGCCAACCCTACCAATAGCATCAATAAACGTACAATCTTCATACTTCTTTCAAAGCGCAACCTGGTCGCGCATACGCATCATACACCATTACTTAAACTCCCGATAAAATTCCGCCACGGCCTCAATGCCCTGATAGAAATAATCCAACCGGCAACTCTCGTTGGGCGAATGGATAGCGTTCTGCTCCAAACCAAAGCCCATGAGGATGGTCTTGATGCCTAATACCTGTTCGAAGGTAGAGATGATGGGGATGCTCCCTCCCCGGCGTACCGCTAAAGGTCTCTTTCCGAAAGCAATACCTACGGCACGCTCGGCACACCGGTAAGCAGGATGATTAATCGGACATACATAGCCCTCACCTCCATGCGTAGGCGTCACCTTGACTTGGACATATTCGGGGGCAACCTTATTTATATAATCGATGAAAAGACGTGAAATCACCTCGTGCTTCTGGTGCGGCACCAAGCGGCACGATACTTTGGCGTAGGCTTTCGAAGGGAGAACCGTCTTGCTTCCCTCGCCCGTATATCCGCCCCAAATGCCACATACATCAAACGAAGGGCGGCAACTATTCCGTTCTAAAGTAGCATACCCCTGCTCGCCAAAGAGGGCTTTTACGCCAATGGCATCCTTGTATTTCCTTTCATCGAAGGGGACTTGCGCAATCATCGCCCGCTCTTCCTCGGACAGCTCCTCCACATCGTCATAGAAATGGGGGATGGTGATGCGCCCATCGGCATCGGTTATATCGGCTATAAGTTTGCACAAGACGTTGATAGGATTGGCCACCGCCCCACCGAAATGCCCTGAATGGAGGTCGCGGTTCGGACCGGTCACCTCGATCTCCCAATAAGCCAGGCCCCGCAAACCGGTGGTGAGCGAAGGAGTCTCGGCACTCACCATACTCGTATCCGACACCAAGATCACGTCCGCCTTGAGCATCTCTTTGTGCTTCTTGCAAAAAGCTTCCAAGCTGGGCGAACCTATCTCCTCTTCTCCCTCGAAAATAAACTTCACATTGCAATGCAGAAGCCCCTCGCGAAGAGCCGTTTCAAAGCCTTTCACCTGCATCATGCTTTGGCCTTTGTCATCGTCCGCCCCACGGGCATAGATTTTTCCTTCACGCACCTCCGGTTCAAAGGGTTGGCTTTGCCATAATTCAAGCGGTTCGGCGGGCATCACGTCATAATGCGCATAGACCAATACCGTCGGATAACTGGCATCCAATATCTTCTCGGCATATACCACCGGATTTCCCTCGGTAGGAATTATCTCGGCCTTATCCGCTCCGGAAAAGAGCAAAAGCTCCGTCCAGCGCCGGGCGCATCTCTCCATATCCGGTTTATGTTCTTGCATCGCACTGATCGAAGGGATGCGTACCAAGGAGAAAAGTTCGTCCAAGAAGCGCTCCTTGTTCGCTTCAATATAATTCTTTACTGACATAATCCTCTGTTAAAAGTAAAAGGTCCAAAAGGCGTCCCCTTTATATCTACATTTTCAACTTACCTATTTGCTCTATTCCTCTATTAAAATCAGAGATAAGCTCTTGCATCACCTCTTCGACGGATTGCTCCTCGCGGAAGAGGGACGCTATCTGACCTATTTCGAGCTCACCCTCTTCTAGGTTACCTTCGAAAATGCCTTTCTTCGCCCGTCCTTTACCTAAAAGTGCGCGAAGCTCATCCACAGAGGCGCCACGGGCCTCAGCCTCTTCCACTTCTGTGGTAAACACGCCTTTCACCAAACGGGTGGGCGAGAGTTTCTTCAGGAGCAATTTCGTATCGCCTTCGTTCAACGAAAGGCACAATTGCTTAAAGGCCTCATGGGCAGAACTTTCCTTCGTCAACGCAAAGCGGGTCCCGATCTGAACCCCTTCGGCACCCAACGCAAAAGCAGCCAGCATACCTGCCCCCGTCCCGATACCTCCTGCGGCAATCAAAGGCAAGGTTGTAGACCGGCGGACATGGGGAATGAGGCACATCGTAGTGGTTTCCTCCCGTCCGTTATGGCCCCCGGCTTCAAATCCTTCGGCCACGATGGCGTCTACCCCCGCTTCTTCACATTTCCGGGCAAACTTCGAGCTGCTTACCACATGCACCACTTTCATGCCCTGCTCTTTCAATCGGGAGGTCCATGTCTTCGGGTTCCCGGCAGAGGTAAAGACCACCTTCACCCCTTCTTCCATCAGGATATCCATTACTTTTTCAATCTCCGGATACATGAGCGGCACGTTCACGCCAAAAGGTTTTTCCGTGGCTTCCTTGCATTTCCGGATATGCTCACGAAGGACATCCGGATGCATCGAACCGGCTCCTATCAAGCCCAATCCACCTGCATTGCTCACGGCCGAAGCCAAGCGCCATCCGCTACACCACACCATGCCGCCTGCGATGATGGGATATTGAATATCTAATAATTTACAAAGCCTATTTTCCATAATCCAAAAACTAATTATCCTACGCAAATATACGATTTTTTATAATCACACCGAAATATATCTTCAAAAACAAAAGGCTTCCCTTCATGCCATTCGTTTAATCCAAGTCCATCATCTTCGTTAAATGGCAATGCAATTAATTCACCCAAGTGATGCAAACTATTCATCCTCTCGTTCAGAAAAGATTTGCCCCCGATAGGAACAAATCGGAGCGACATGATTACCTTTGCATGAAATCTAAAAAATATAACTTAATGAAAAACGAATTCATACGATCACTTTCAAAAGAAAAGCTGATTCAATTACTCGAAGATTATTCCAAGAACTGGCTGGCCATGGACGGGGTCTGGTTCCAATCCGTTGAACAAACCCGGGGTATGGACGAAGCCATGCGCCATGACGCCGAGGCTTGGCGCAGATATACCCTTATCGAAGCCAAGCGTATCAAGCAATTCCTGAACCTGCCTGAACACCCCGGTCTGGAGGGACTTGCTCTCGCCTTGCAATTACGCTTCTATGCCAATCTGAATGAAGCGGACTTGATTTGGAATGAGGATAAGACTACCCTCACCTATCGCACACGCGAATGTCGTGTCCAGCGGGCCCGGGAACGCAAAGGAATGCAGTTTCATCCGTGCAAGTCGGTAGGAGAAATCGAATATGCCGGATTTGCCCATACCATCGATTCGCGTATCACCTGCACATGTCTGAGTTGCTTTCCGGACGTTACCGACCCCGGATGCTGTTGTGCCTGGCGTTTTGAATTAGAGAAATTATAGTAAATTTGCACGTCTGAAAACATTAAAGAACTACATATTTATGAAGAAAACATGGATACTCGGGGTGGTCTGTGCGACTCTTTCGGTACAGACCTTGATGGCGGAAGTTCCGGAAAGGCTTCCGGGATATATACAAGCCGAAAAATTCACGAAAGAGAAATTAAACACAATGCTTTTCTCCACAACGGTAGACCCACATTGGTTCCAACAGGGAAACCGGTTCTGGTATGAGTATAAAACGAGCAACGGGCGGGTATGGTATGTCGTTGATCCCGTAATGAAAAAGAAGACTCCGCTTTTCAACCTGGATAAATTGGCGGCTGAAATTACGGAAATTGTAAAAGATCCTTTTACCGCCCAGCAATTACCCATCGAGAAACTGGAGGCGCAACCGGACGGAAAGACCTTTACCTTCCAGATAACCTCTTCGAAAGAGGCGCCCAAAGATTCTATCCATAATAAGGACGGAAAGAAAAAACAGGTATTTTATTTCTCCTACAATTATCCGGAACAGAAACTCACCTGGCTGGAAGAGCAAAAGGAAGATGTAAAATATCCGGAATGGGCATCATTCTCGCCCGACGGAAAAACCGTGGTTTATGCCAAGGACTTGAATCTCTACCGGATGACTCGTGCTGATTATGAGAAGCTGAAAAAGGATGAAAAGGACAGTACGGTGGTGGATGTCCAGTTGACTACCTTCGGGGTAAAGGATTTCGGATTTGGCCAGCCTTACAGCCTTTTGAATACGGATACGCTCTGTAACGGGAAACGCAAGCGGGTGTGGGGAATCGTCTGGTCTCCCGATTCGAAATACTTCGCGGTTACTACCTCGGACGAACGGAAAGTCAAGGATCTGTGGGTCATCAACTCGATGGCTTCTCCCCGTCCTACTTTGGAATCCTACAAGTATCAGATGCCGGGTGAGATGGAAGCTCCCATCGAACACCTCTATGTGTTCAATATGGAGAATAATACCTACAAAGAAATCAAGACGGATGCCTTCAAGAATCAAACAATCAGCCTGGCTCGCAAGCCTCGCCTACAGAAACAACGCGATGCACACGAGGTGTCGACCGAATGGCTGGGCGATGCGAACCATTTCTACCTGACCCGTTCAAGCCGGGATTTGCACCGGATTGATATCTGTTCGTACACGTTAGGCGAAGATTCCATCCGCCCGCTTATCGAAGAGCGCATGAATACCTATCAGGAGGTACGTCCTCTGGCTATCCTGAACGGAGGCAAAGAGATGATTCATTGGAGCGAACGGGACGGATGGGCACATCTGTACCTGTATGACGGAGACGGGAACCTGAAGAACCGTATTACGCAAGGGCCCTGGCATGTAGACCAGATTGTCAAGGTGGATGAAAAGAACCGGGTGGTTTACTTCCTGGCCAACGGACGGGAAAAGGACGAGAATCCTTATTACGAACATCTGTATCGGGCGAATCTGGACGGGACGGGCCTGCAACTCGTGACGAAAGGGAATTATTTCCATGCGCCTTCGGTGGATGACAACGCGCAATTCATCGTCAATAACTATTCGCGGGTGAATACGGTCCCGAAGACGGATTTATTGGATAACACCGGACGTAAGGTGATGGATTTGGAAGAAAGTGATTTCTCTCAATTATTGGCCGCCGGATATCAGTTCCCCGAACCTTTTACGGTAAAGGCCGCTGATGGTGTAACGGATTTATATGGCGTGATGTATAAACCTTTCAATTTTGATTCGACAAAGGTATATCCGGTGATTGATTATGTCTATCCGGGTCCGCAGGTCGAGGCAACGGTTTATCCTTTCACCCGGATGAGTGTACGTACCGACCGATTGGCACAAGCGGGATTCGTAGTTATCACGGTAGGTAATCGCGGAGGACATCCCAGCCGTTCGAAATGGTATCATAATTATGGATATGGGAACCTGCGTGATTATGGATTGGCGGATCAAAAGGCCGCTATCGAACAATTAGCCAACCGGTATGCGTTTATCGACATCAACCGGGTCGGAATTCATGGGCATTCCGGAGGTGGATTTATGTCTACCGCCGCAATCCTGCAATATCCGGATTTCTTCAAGACGGCTGTATCGTGTGCGGGAAATCATGATAACCGGATCTATAACCGTTGGTGGAGCGAGACGCATCATGGCGTGAAGGAGCAGATATCCGAGAAAGGAGATACCACTTTCCTGTATAGCATCAAGACCAACGAGGAGATTGCCAAGCAGCTGAAAGGACACTTGCTCTTGGTGCATGGAGATATTGACAATAACGTACATCCGGGCAATACGCTTCGCGTGGTCGACGCTTTGATCCGTGCGGGCAAGCGTTTCGATATGCTGATCTTGCCCCAACAAAGACATGGGTTTGGGGACATGGATGAATATTTTTATTGGCGTATGGTCGATTACTTCTCTAAGAACCTGTTAGGGAAACAAGAGGAGTCGGTAGATATTCCACGCCGGTAAGAAGCTGTTTGGAATAAATTCCAAACAGCTTCTAAAAAAGAGTTAAGTATTCTGTTTGTGAGTTTTTGAGTTTGCCGGTTTGTATAACTTAATGACTCAAGAACTCACAAACGAACAGGCTATTATATGTCAGAAACGGTTTTACATATCAAGAATATGGTTTGCCCGCGGTGCATCATGGCCGTAAGGGATGTATTGGGGCAATTGGACTTTCCCGTGCTCTCGGTCGAATTGGGGAAAGCGATAGTGGGCAGGATCCCGAACGAACAGGAAATGGCCCAATTGCGGGAAAAATTACAGGCCATCGGATTCGAACTGATTGATGATAAACGCCTGCAAATGGTGGAGAAGATTAAAGATAGCATTATCGAATTGGTACATTACCGGAACAACGATTTAAAGATCAACCTGTCTGATTATCTCATGGATAAATGCCATTCCGATTATAGTCACCTAAGCAAACTCTTTTCAGAGGTATGTGGCGTCACCATTGAAAAATATTTTATCGCTCAAAAAATAGAACGTGTCAAGGAATTG
>DWYO01000048.1 GCA_019118725.1 Candidatus Parabacteroides intestinavium
TTTGGGTAGATTGCCCCCTTATGTCTTGCGGATTGCTTTTCGGCTTGCAGAAGGCGTAGCGGGCTACGTCGAGGCAAGTCGGGAAGCAAGATGCTGGCAGAAGGGGCAAAATACCCGAAGAGCTTTCTTTCGGAAAAAAGAACCGTTGAGCGGTCTAATGACCGATTTGGGTTTAACCTGCGTTATTTGCGTGCAATTTTTCTCTACGAACTTTACTCCGTATAATACACCCGTTTCACACGAGGGGAAACGGAAGTCAATACTTCATAGGGGATTGTCCGCAAGCGATCGGATAATTCCGATACCGGAAGTTCTTCACCGAATACGATAACCGGATCACCTTCCTGCGCATCACTATCCGTTACATCAATCATGCAAGCATCCATGCAGATATTCCCGATAATCGGGCATCTTTTGCCTCGAATAACCACTTCTCCATGCCCATTGCTGAAGTGACGATCCAACCCATCGGCATATCCAATCGGGATAATGGCGATCCGCGAATCCCGTTCCACATAGCTTCGCCGGCTATATCCAATAGAATCACCGGCCGGTACCTGTTGGATTTGGAGAATGGTAGTCTTCAGTGTGCTTACCGTCCGCAATCCATGTATTCCGGAGGCACTCACCCCATACAATCCAATACCCAACCGGACCATATCCATCTGATATTCCGGGAAACGTTCGATACCGGCTGTATTCAAGATATGTTTAATAACCGTATGCTCCAACCCCGTTTCCAAATCAGCCGCAGCCTGTTGGAACTTCGTCAATTGCTCGTGGGTAAAGTCATCGAAAACAAACGAATCACTTCCTGCCAGATGTGAGAAGACCGAACGGACCTTGACTCCACTTTGCGCTTTCAACCGTTCGCACAATGCCGATACCTCATGCGGTTGGAATCCAAGTCGGTGCATCCCCGTATCAATCTTGATATGTACCGGATAAGCGATAATGCCCCGCCGCCCTGTCTCTTTAATCAAAGCATCCAACAGGCGGAAGCTGTAAACCTCCGGCTCCAAATTATATTCAAACAGCGTATTGAAACTACTGAATTCCGGATTCATCACCATAATCGGGATTGTTACTCCCTCTTTCCGAAGCGAAACGCCCTCATCGGCCACGGCTACCGCCAGATAATCACAATGATGCTCTTGTAAGGTCTTAGCCAACTCATGGGCGCCGCTCCCATATCCGGAAGCTTTCACCATACAGACCATCTTCGTCTCCGGCTTCAACTTAGAACGATAGATATTATAATTATGGACAATCGCAGAAAGATTGACTTCAAGAATGGTTTCATGGACTTTCTTCTCCAAAAGTTCGGAAATATGCTCAAAATGGAAACGGCGCGAACCCTTTATCAGAATCAGTTCATTCTGAAATTTCCGGATTGAAGGAGAAGCGATAAATTCCTCTGTCGAGCCGTAAAACTCTTTCTCCAAATCCTCGCTAAACACAGACGCATATTCCTTCACGTCCTTTCCGATGCCAATCAGCCGATTGACATTCTTCCGCTCCACCAAATCCGCCACCTTCTTATAAAGCGACTTAGGCAAAGTTCCGGTCTGAAGAATATCCGAAAGGATCAACGTAGATTTCATATTCTTCGCCACTTTCCGACTCTGCTGAAAGTCAAGAGCGATGGCCAACGAATTGATATCCGAGTTATACGTATCATTAATCAACAAACAATCGTTTATCCCCTCTTTCACATCCAGCCGCATCTCAACCGGCTCCAGACGAGCAAACTTGGCCTCATCATTCACACTGGTCGGCTTCAGATAAAGCATCACCGCCAAACAATGAATGACATTTTCAATAGACGCATCATCCGTAAACGGAATCGTATACACCCTATCAAACCCCAATAGGGTACAATGGATCACCGTATCCGTCTGCCTTTTCTCTATTGACTCGATATAAAGAGGAGCCTCTGTATCCGTGCGGCTCCAAGCGATTGCCTTATGCGATAAGCAGGCCGCCTCAATAGCATTCGAGATAAAGACATCATCCCCATCGTAAATAATCGCCTCACTCTCGCTGAACAAAGCCAATTTCTCCTGACACTTCTGATTCATGGAAATGAAATTCTCCTGATGCGCCTCTCCCATACAGGTCAGAACGCCTATAGTCGGAGCTATAATAGGCTGGAGTTTCTCCATCTCATCCGGTTGTGAAATACCGGCCTCGAAGATTCCCAAGGTGTTCTTCTCGTTCATTTCCCAGACAGAAAGAGGTACACCGATCTGTGAATTATAACTTCTGGGCGAACGGACGATATCAAACTCATTATGCAACAATTGATACAAAAACTCTTTTACAACGGTTTTCCCGTTGCTTCCCGTAATACCGATCACCGGAATCTGAAAACGCTTGCGATGATAAATCGCCAGTTTTTGCAACGCTTTCAGGACATCCTTCACCAGCAAGAAGTTGGCGTCTGTCATAGACTCAAACTCCGGAAGCATCCGGCTTACTACAAAATTACGGACCCTCAACTTATACAAATCGGCAATATACCGATGCCCGTCGTTCGTCTTTGTCGTCAAAGCAAAGAATAACGTCTGTTCCGGAAAGGACAGACGCCGACTATCCGTCAATAATATACTGATTACACTATCCTGCAAAGTAGTTGTTTTAGCTCCGATAATCCGGGCTACGTCTTTCATTGCGTATTCCATTTCTCTTACTTCAATTTAGACTTTAAAACAATTCGCTCTTTTGAAAAGTCAAAGAAAGGCATTTTCTCATTAAGTCGGTCAATCTTTAACAAAGTTTGCAAAATAAATTGCCGATAGGCTTCACTTTCCGGATTAAACGGACGGTGTTCAACCGCTTTTCGGATTTCCTCACATTTTTTCAACAACTCCCAGGCTGCGGGAGTCAACGCCGATCCGACAAATTTTTCCCAAATATAATCTATTGCCTGCTCCGACGGATGAATCATATCTTCCGCATAAAAACGATAGTCGCGCAGCTCGTCCATCAGAATCTCATAAGAAGGGAAATAAGCGGTATCATCCGGATACATCCGATTCAACTCATCGATAGCCAATAAAAGCGTTGCCTTACTTAGCTGATTACCATGCGCTCCATCTTTCCAATGCCGGATCGGACTGACCGTAAACAGCACTTTCAGCCGAGGATTCACCTCCCATAACTTCTCCAGCAAATCCGCCCAAGCCGTTACAATTTGGGATACCGGCAAACGCTCACGTAAAAATAATCTATCTGGCAATTTATGGCAATTGGCCACCACCACACCATTTTCCTTTAGCCGATATACCCATGAGGTTCCCCACGTAATCATTAATCTGCCACACTTACGCAAAAAAGCAGATGAATACTCCAGCCTCTGGTTGATCCCCGCCAGACACGCTTCAGCCGAAAGTGCGGAAAACCGGCTATGATGCCGGAAACTATGGTAAAGTCCTCCGGAACAGAATAAGTCATCCTTGGTAAACGGGCGTGGAAACCGGAGAAAAGAAAGCGCTTCGGCTATCGACAACGGATTATATAAGGTCCCGAACGGATTGATATCTACCTGAAATTTAGCCTCTTCCAACCGGACTCCCACATTCTCGGTAAAACAAGACCCCAACAAGAGTATCGGCTCTTCGTAAGTAAAGCGAAAAGGTATATCCGGTAAAGATATATGTGTATAAAAATCCATAGATTTGCTCTTTGAAAAGCCAAAGATACAAATGAAAAGCCACAAATTAAAAAAACTTACCCACTTAAATCACATAGAGCAATTGTCATTTCATGAAAACTTTCTATTT
>DWYO01000049.1 GCA_019118725.1 Candidatus Parabacteroides intestinavium
GTACCGGATGTGGACATTGTAACCGGCGTTGTCCATTCCATGTGGACCAGATAAGCCGCATGAAACAAATAGCCGGGTATTTCAAAAATCATAAAAGAAATTCATGATGAAAAAGATTATCATTATCACAGTATGGGGTATAATGAGCGTACTTTCTCTCCACGCTCAGAGTGAAAGGGCCATTGTCTGTAAAGAAAACTACAGAACCCTTTTTGGAGGCGAAGCCTTGACCGGCGAAGGTACAGACCCTGAATTGATGGACATTCTTCAAAAATTTATTTTTGGAGAAGTATTCCGTACGGGAGAACTGGATATGAAACAGCGCGAATTGATTACCTGTGTATGTCTTGCTACCATGCAGACATTGCCACAGCTTGAAGCCCATGCGGGTGCCGCTTTGAATGTCGGCGCAACACCGGTGGAACTCCGTGAAGCCATATATCAATGTTCACCTTTTATTGGTTTTCCACGTGTGTTGAACGCCATCGGTACAATAAATAAGGTGTTCCAATCACGAGGTATTTCCCTGCCTCTTGAATCGCAAGGAACCGTATCTGAAAAGGACAGAAGAACTGAGGGTGCGAAAATACAGGCATATCTTTATGGGAATGAAATCAAAGAATCTATGGACACACTTCCGCAAGATATGAATGATACAGTGCAGAATTTTCTTATGGAAATGTGCTTTGGCGATTTTTATACACGCAAAGGACTTGATGTCAAGACCCGCGAACTGCTTTCACTTTGCGTCCTTGCCACTATTGGGGCGGAAAAACAACTTGCAACTCAAGTAACCGGTTGCCTGAAAGCCGGTCATTCTAAAGAAGTCCTTTATGCTGCCATGATACAATGCTTGCCTTATATTGGGTTTCCCAATGCTTTGACAGCAATGGCGATAATCAAGGATGCATAACATACCCTCCTCAAATACAGAACCGAAAAACGAACAGAAGGGAGCATTATTCAACCGATGATGCTCCTTTTTTGTATCCCTTTGTTGCATATTTTTCATTGTGACCCTCCCAACAAAGCACTTTGAGCCGACAGGCAAAAACGGAGTCCGGAGTCCGCCTTACCTTTGTGTCAGAAGAACAATAAAATGATTTACAGTATGGTGAAACGTATTTTTCTGACAATGATGATGGCTGCGGCAACTTGTCTCGCTTTTGCTTCCTGCACATCCGACCCGTCGGATGAACCCGGACGGCAGGAGGAGGAAACCCCGTCTGAACCCGTCACGCCGCCCGACGGACAGAAAGTGCTGGTAGCTTATTACTCTCACACGGGCAATACGCGGCAGATTGCCGGTTACATTCATGAAGCGATAGAGAGCGACTTGTTTGCCATTGAGGTGGTCAATCCATACCCGGAAGACTATGACGAACATTTGGAGCAAGCCCGCCGGGAAGTGGCAGAAGGGTATCTGCCGCCCCTCAGCACGCAGGTTGAGGACATGGCGCAGTATAACATCGTGTTTGTCGGTTATCCTATATGGGTAAACACGGCGGCACCTCCCATCGCCTCCTTCCTGTCAGGCTACGACCTGTCGGGCAAGACCGTCATCCCGTTCTGCACAAGCGGAACCAGCTCTGCCGAAGCAAGCTACCAACTGGTGCGCAGGCTTTGTCCCGATTCTGATGTGAAGGAAGGCATACAGATACGGCGGGGAACGTATGACACGGCACACGAACGGGTGCTGGATTGGTTGCGAGGACTTGGAATGATTCAATAAACAGATGGATATGAAAAACAATGCGACAATATCACGCCGCACATTCCTGAAGCGGAGCGTGGCGGCAGGTGGTGCGATGATGGCAAGCAGTCTGCTTCCTGCCGGTGTGTTCGGGGCAGAAGACAAGCAGAAAGGACAAGAAGAGCATGTGGATGAACTGTTGCAGGGCGTGTGCGACATCCACCTGCATTGCGCCCCCGACAGCAAGGTACGGCTGACGGACGAGCTTTCATTCATCCGTGATGCACAGCGGACGGGTTATCGTGCCGTGATGTTCAAATCGAACGACTTCAGTTGCCACGACCGCACTTATCTTATCCGTCAGGCAGTACCCGGTTTTGAGGTGTTCGGCAGTATGTGCATGAACCGCGTGCATGGTGAGCGGGTCAATCCGTTTGCCGCCGAGAAAGCCGTAAGCACCACCGGAGGGCTGTGCCGTTGCATCTGGATGCCCACACAGGATGCCGTATATCAGAACCTAAGCTACTACGGCAAGAAGGAAGGCATACCCGTATTGGACGACAATGGACAGGTGTTGCCCGAAGTGGTGCGCGTCATGGAAATCTGTGCGGAAGTCGACATTATCTTTGCCACCGGACATTCCTCACCTGAAGAATGTATCACGCTGGCACGCAAGGCACGGGAGGTGGGTGTCGGGAAATTTGTCGTCACCCATGCCAATTCCGGCATTTGGACGATGACCCACGAACAGATAAAGCGCTGCATCGAACTCGGTGCATGGATAGAATACAGCTACATCACCAATCTTTGGGGACCGGGAACCGGATTGCCGGACTTCACCCGGCTGAGCGACGAAGCGTTTGCCGCCTTTGCCCGCATCAACCCGGAACGAAGTTTCATCACGACAGACTTGGGACAGCCCGGTATGCCGCATCCGATAGACGGTATGCGCCGCTGCATCGAAGCCCTGTTACGGAACGGGCTGGCTCAGACAGAAGTGGACACGCTCGTGCGCCACAACCCGTCAGGATTGGTCGGATTGACAGAACTATAACACAACAGCTTATGACAGAAAGAATCTTACATGATATTTGTGCGGGATTTTCCCTGCGGACACCTTCGTTTTGCCGCCACTATTTCCACCACCATACCCTTGCATACCTGTATGACGGGAACATGAACCTGCGGAACCAGTGCGGCGAGGAACTGGGCATCAAGCGAGGAGATTGCGCCTTCATCGGTCGCGACAGTTATTCGAGCCTCTACACCGAGCCGGACGAGAGCGGCAGATGCCGTGTCGCCTTTTTCTCTTTGCCGCGCCGTTTCCTTTGTGAGTTTTACCAGACGCTCGATGAAGCCGTGCGCACATTCGATGGAGAAGCACCGTCCGCCCTCCATCGGATAGCTGTCCGCCCCGACGTGGAGAGCCTGTTTCACTCGTTGTCACCCTATTTCCTCTGCGGACAGGCATTGCCGGAAGAAACCGCCCGCCTGAAGATGACCGAGGCTGCATACCTCCTGCTGAACAGTGACCGGAATTATGCCGCCGCTCTGTTCGACTTCACAAGCACCTGCAAGATGAATATGCTTGACCTGCTCGTGGAACATGACAGTACGGATTTCCGCTGGAGAGAACTGGAAAGAGATTATGCAATATAAACACTAAAACAATATCGAACATGAAGAAGATTGCGACCTTTCTGCTGATATTCATATCGGCATTTTCACTTACCGCTTGCGGTTCTGAGTCACCTGAGACGGAAATACCGATTACAGGTGATGGTACTTTGGATGGTGATGCAGGGAAAACATTGATTGTATTTTTCTCGTGGGGAGGAAATACACGCACGGTAGCCAACCATATCCATGACCTCATAGGCGGTGACATGGTAGAAGTAGAAACGGTTACTCCTTATCCAGACCGTTACGAAGAAGTGATACAGATAGCACCGGAAGAGCTTGCCAACGATTACCGTCCGCCATTGAAAACCCGAGTGGAGAACATGGATGAATACGATACCCTGATAGTGGGTACTCCTATCTGGGGAGGTCATCTGACACCTGCCATGAAAAGCTTTTTGGCTTCATACGACTTGTCGGGTAAAGTTATCGCTCCCTTCTGTACGCATGGAGGCAGCGGCACATCGCAAAGCGTGAATGACATCCGTTCCGTTTGCCCTGATGATGTGACATTCCTCACTCCACTTGCCATTTATGGAAACCGGGCAGAAGATGCACGTGGGGATGTCGAAGAATGGCTGGCGCAAATAGGTATAATAAAACAATAATATTAGAAGAAAATGAAAAGAAACAGTCTTTATGCAGCAATGGTTGTCTTGATAATGACAGCCTGCGGTAATTCAAACCAACAACTGGGTACAGCGGAAAATGATACAGAACAACAACAGCCCCAATTGATATTTCCGCTCGGGTCGAAAGCATCTCCAGAAAAATTTGTAGGCACTGCCTATGTGAACGAACTTGTTCCTAAAAGCGATTCGACAGCCTACGCCATAGGGGATGTCGTATTTGAACCGGGAGCACGCAATAATTGGCATACCCATCAGGTACGTCAGATTATGCTTGTCACAGAAGGGAAAGGATGGTATCAGGAACGTGGAAAGGCTGCTGTGCCATTAAAAAAAGGAGATGTGTATATTATCCCGGCAGGAGTGGAGCATTGGCATGGAGCGACAAAGGATAGCCGTTTTGTCCATATTGTCATAACAGACTATCAAGGGGACGATTGTGTCATTTGGGGAGGACAAGTTACCGATGAAGAATACAACAGTTTATAATTATAAAAATTCAATGATATGAAAAAGTTTTTTTATCTCCTGCTTATGGTAGGACTGACATTCGGCTTTACAGCCTGTAGCGATGACGACCCTGCGACACCGGACGAACCGCAGACCGAAGTTCCCGGTGACAACGAAGAAGACGAAAATGAAGACAACGGAGATGACTCCGGCACAACCGATGACCCTGTAACGGGCAACACGCTGATTGTGTATTACAGTTTTACAAACAATGTGCATACCATTGTTTCCGATTTGCAAACACAGATAGAGGCAGATGTCTTGCGCGTGGAACCTTCCGAAGACGGGATTGACTATGCAGCCAACAACTATGCCATCGGGAGTGCTCTAATTTCCGCCATTCGGAACAATCCTGATGATGCCTCGTCTTACCCGGACATACGGACGACTATCGACAATCTGGGTGAGTACGACATCATCATCGTGGCCACGCCGCTGTGGTGAGCAATATGGCAGCACCGATGCAGACATTCCTGTTCAGATATGGCGACCAGATGGCCGGAAAGCACATCGGGCTTATCGTATCGAGTGCAAGCAGCGGCATCAGCGGTGTGGAGGCGGATGCCGAAAGACTTATCCCCGAAGGGAATTTCATGGCATCCAGTCTGTGGATACGCTCGTCGCAAACTTCCAGCTGCCACGACATGATTGCAGAATGGCTGCAAGAGATTAATTATGGTGCAACAAGCAATTAAAATGGAATGACATGAAGACGATAATCCTTATTTTGCTGGCTTTGTTTCCGGTATTCTCCTTTGCCGGATGTAGTGAGGAACATCCGCAGGACACGGAACTTGCTCCCGGCGATGATGACAACAATAACGACGACAATGGGAATGACGATGAAGGAGAAACGCCAAGCGGTAACGGCAGAGTGCTGATAGCATGGTTCAGCCGTTGGGGGAACACAGACTATCCGGACAATGTGGATGCCTCTACCGGTGCAAGCATCCTGATCAATGACGATGAACGGTTGGGGACGACTGAACAGGTAGCACGCTATATCCGGTCTGTTACGGGTGGCGACTTGCATCTGATTCATACGGTAAATGCCTATCCGGTTGATTTTGACGATGTGCGCGACCAGAACCATGCTGAACAGGCAGCAGGTACGCTTCCTGAATTGGCTGACCGAATAGAGAATATGGAGCAGTATGATATCATTTTCATTGGTTATCCGAACTGGGCGATGGACATACCCCGTCCGGTAGCCTCGTTCCTGTCGGCATACAATTTCAACGGGAAAACCGTCATACCGTTCTGTACCCACGATGGTTACGGCGCATCCGGCACATTCCGCTCCGTTGAAGAAGCGGCAACGGGAGCCGATGTATTGGAAGGATATGCGGTCGAAGCCAGTGATGTTCCGGAAGCAGAAACGGAAGTGCGTCAATGGCTGGACAGGTTAGGCATCGAATGGGGCGGCACGGAAGAAGCGTCGGTCAGTGTCACGGTTGGCGGGCATACCTTGTTAGCTACATGGCTTGACACGCCTCTTGCCCGTGAGATACAGGCAATGTTTCCCCTGACCGTCACATTGGGAAGGTACGGACTGCGTGAGTTTTACGGCTCCATGCCTTCGCGCCCGGAAAACAGCGAAGAAGGGCAACTTTATTTTGAGAACGGGGACATTACCTATTGTCCGTCAAACAATACGATTGCCATCTTTTACGGACAGGCGGATGACCCAGATATGGGGCAATTGACCATGCGTGTTATTCCAATTGGTCATGTGACTTCTGACCTTGGCATATTCGATGAGCTGGACAGCCGCATGGAATTTACATTTGACAATCAGCAATAAATATATCCTATGACAATGAACAAGATTTTATTATCCCTCGCAGCGGCACTTGCCATTTGCTTTACCGCTTGCGCACAAAAGAAAGAGAAACAAAGTATGGATAATGAGATTGTCGGGGAAGTGGTTGCCGTGGGAAAAGATGTCACGAAATTCAAAGTCGGCGACTATGCCGGAGTGGGTTGTATGGTTAATTCCTGCGGTACATGTGCCGATTGCAAGGATGGTGAAGAACAATACTGCAAAGGAGTAGTATGAACTTATTCTTCTCCGGATTTCTACCACGACAATGAAATAACGCAGGGAGGTTATTCCAATAATATGGTGGTAGCCGAGCGCTTTGCAATAAAAATACCTCGCAATGCCGACCCGAAGAAAGTTGCTCCGCTGATGTGTGCCGGTATCACGACTTATTCTCCCATTCATTTCTCTAAGGTGAGAAAAGGAGATAAGGTCGCAGTTGCCGGTTTTGGCGGATTGGGTCATCTTGCCGTACAATATCTGGTAAAATTAGGTGCGGAAGTAACAGTTTTCGACATTACGGAAGAGAAGCGTCAGGTCGCTGCTGATTTTGGGGCTGTGCGGTATGTCAATGTCAATAACCCGGATGAATTGAAAGGACTTGACGGTACATTCAGCTTTATCCTCAGCACCATCCCATCGAAATACGACCTGCGGATGTATATCAATATGCTGCGCCGTGGCGGAGAAATGGCTATCGTAGGCAGGGCTGCCAATGACGAATTGCCCACAATCGACGCATTTTCACTGATTGGCATGGCTCAGCGTAAGATTTACGGTTCATTGATTGGAAGCATACAGGAAACGCAAGAGATGCTGAACTATTCTGTTGCCAATGACATCTATCCGGAAGTCGTCGTTATCAATGCTGACGGAAAATCCATTGATGAAGCCTACCGCAATGTGGTGGATGGGAAAGTTCAGTTCCGCTACGTGATAGACATGAGTACGTTAAAATAAGTTGGTTCTAATATATTGATAATGATGTTTGGAATAGGAACACAGGAAATCCTGCTTATCGTATTGGTCGTCCTTCTCTTTTTCGGTGGCAAGAAAATCCCCGAACTCATGAAAGGACTGGGTAAAGGAGTACGCAGTTTCAAGGAAGGTGTAAAAGGCATTGACAACAATAATTAAATATATTAAAATGAAAGAATTAGATAATTTACTTCTCTCTTTTTGGAGGGAAACATCCGCATCACATTGTTGCGGAACAGGATGTCGAGGAAGAACTTTTCTCATTACTTAATGATGCAAAGGAACTTTATCTACATGATGTTGTAGTTGGCGAGAAGCGTTATGAACGCTTTGTGGAAGATTTTGTAAACTGCCACCGATACATCAACTGTGAGCGGACGGTCTGTAAGAACTGCCATGAGATGAACCTTCTTATTGTCAAAGGATTGCTGACCGACTGTAAGAATCTTGTAAAACAGTTTTTTGAGTCTGAAACGTTCTCATTTGAGGACTGCATGAGGCTCAAAAAGATGTATGACATTTCAAGTCCGTTGCTGCTTTCTTGCAAGAATGGTCTTAATTTCCATTTCCGTGTATCCCTCTCTTTGGGCTGTAGTTTTACTGATGGACAGTTGGCAGGCATTACGGCTTGTGCCGATGCATATCATCTGTTTTGCGTGCCATCTCTCAAAATAGAGGATATGGAAGCACTCTTCGCATGCAAGAATGGCTTCTGTATCCGGGTGAACAATGTACGCCATGTGGCCGTCATGTTTGATGCCCTTCTTGAAAATCGGTTCATCCAGTACCACTGGCAGTCCGTGCTTGAAAAAGGGAAGTTCCTTTTATGTAAAAACGGCAAAGGCTTTGTCTCTGCTCCCAATCTTTCTACGGCTTTGTCCGCGGCAAGACGCAATCCTGATTCCGTATTTTATGGAATACAGAAAGCAATAATTCAAAACTCAGCCCCATCCATGCGGATACACTGCGTGCCCCCATGTTATTACTCCACCATCTGTCATCCTTAGTGTTGTTGGATTCAATAAACTTGTAATAGAACAGCGTGTAGAAATCCGTAAGCCTGAATATGTTGTTACGGACTTTGCTGCCATATTGTGACAGCCGTGTGATGAAGTCACAACGCTCCAGATTCTTCAATATCTTGCTGAGGAACGCCCCTTCCAGGCCGGTGGCCTTGACTATATCTTCCCTTGTCATCCCCGACTTGTTCTCTGACAACAGCCTGACTACTGATATATAAGTATCGGCATTCGTAAAAAGGGCATTGTAAAGTTCATCGAACTCCATTTTCAACTGTGCTCCCTCGGAGAAGAACAGCCTGTCTATATTCTGCGCAAGGCTGTCTGCCGTATTTAGAATACTCAGATAGAAAGGCACGTGGCAAGCCAGATGAAGTCCGGGATAAAAAGGCGGCTACAAGTGCCGTCTAAAGGCAGTAACCTACAGGCATAAAATTTCAAAATCCAAATTTCACTCCTTTCTGAAATTTTTTTATATTTGCCTTGTATTTGAAAAACTAACGTAGTGACATCGGATATTATCTTGCATTGAAATCTGGACAATTTCAACCTTTTAAGATAATACAAAGATTGTTCCTGCGCTTGTGTGTGCTATATATTCGCCGAAGGCGAACTATATACCTCATAAGCGTGGAAGCGTTGTATTATTATTGAAAGGTGGGCAGTCCAGAGCCTCAATGCAGTGATATACGACAGTTTCCACGCTTTCTTTTTCATGAAAAACAGGAATTCGAATTTATCACGAATGAATTTATGAAAAAGTGCTCATATCAAGGATCTAAAAACAAAGATGAAATCCTTTTGTTAGCCTTACGACACTCTGACAAGAAGGCGTATGCCGAACTATTTCGGGCATACTATCCCATGCTTTGTGCCTATTGCCATAAGTTTGTTTCATTGGAAGATTCGGAAGAAATCGTACAAGATGTTTTGTTTTGGCTTTGGGAATCACGAAAAGTATTAGTTATTGAGAAATCGCTCAGCCAATACTTGTTTAAAATGGTATATCATAAAGCCATGAACCGCATAGCCAACGAATTAGCCGTTCATAAAGCCAATACTATGTTTTTCGAACAAACACAAAAGATGTTGGAAGAGATCGATCTTTATCAATTTGAGGAATTACAAGAATTGCTACGCAAAGCTATCCAAAATTTGCCGGAAAGCTATCGGGAAGCCTTTGTCATGCACCGGTTTCAGCACAAAAATTACAAAGAAATAGCTGAATTGCTAAAGGTTTCCTCCAAGACCATTGACTATCGTATTCAGCAAGCTCTGAAAATCTTACGGGATAAATTGAAAGATTATCTGCCGCTTTTTTTTCTACTCACTTCTCTTTAACCCGAATCGGTCATTAGACTTTAGGTAGATTGCCCGAAGAGCTTTCTTTCAGAAAAAAAGAACCGTTGAGCGGTCTAATGACCGATTTGGGTTTAATCCAAGTTTCGCACGTGTTTAACTCATTAATTGGCAAGGGGCTGTGTCAAAATGAACGTTTTGATACAGCCCCATTAAGGTGTGTAAGAATTAGCAAAATGCAAGGCATTGAGGATGAGGGCGACAGGAGTGTACTGGAGTAAATGACTTAGCCCGAATTCCGAAAATAACGCAGCAGTTTGCAATTATGACACACCGTCTAAACGCCTTGTTTCTGGAAACTTTCCCTTTACCAAGCTACCTTGATGAATTTGTTTTCCCAAAGCTGGAAGTCGGGAGAAGGATTACCAGGGAGGGGATCTCCCACCACATCACATACCGTTACACTCCGGAGATTTACCTTGTCAGAGGTAATAGAGAACTTCGCGCTCCGGCCTCCCACCTCGCGAAGCTGGAGCATGACGGCATTCTCACCTTCAACCGGTTTCATGCTTACCAACAACAGATTAGAGGGTTGAATATTCAAAATAGAGGTTGGCATCAAAGCCTCAGAACCGCCCTCCTCATCAGCCGGAAGCACGCGAGTCAGGAACGGGATGCGGTTCGACCAAGCAAACTTGGTAGCATAATCCAAGCTATTATCTCCGGATGAAGTGATAAAATAGCTCCACTTCATCGCTCCCATCTGGTCAGCATTGAAATTCGTCACCCAATAATTATTCATCGGCCAAGAATACATATTCGTACTCTGCGGAACAGCGCCAGCCTTATATCTTCCGGTATTGATGGCACCAAATTGCATCAAGGGGATTTCCTGACTACCCATAACTACTTGCGAAGCGCCATTACGTGCGGTGGCAAAGTTCTGCACCGTATACCAATCGTTCGAAGAACCCGGAATCTGATCTACACCGGCCTCTATATTCCCGCCCGGAACATCCAAATGGATCTTTCCGTCCTCTACCTGATAAGGGAAAGAGATATAGATAGCTTCCGGATCGGTAATAGCCTTCTTACGCAACCAATAAGCCACCTCGATTTTCTTCTCCACCTTATACAGACGATACTCCACCATCAGGTTATCCGGTTCGCGTCCAGCCGGAGTTTCTCCCCGGAAGCGGTATATATCATAAATATCGCCCTGCTCATACCGGTCGAAGCGCATCTTCTCCGGACTCCGACGCAAGAACTGAGGTGCCCGATATTGCTCCATCGGATGGCGGCTATCAATAATCTCATAGATAAACTCGCCCATCTCCCACTCAGCATTCGGAGTAAGCAGCGATTTGCCCAATTCTTTATCGTAAAGCCGGCTGATTGTTCCTTTAGCCGGATTAAAGTCTACGGCATACCATGCATTCTCTACGTGCGTCTCCGCCAAAGCCTCCGAGGTCTGCGCCACCGGACGCGGAGCATCCTTTACCTTTATATAATATTGCGCATAACCTAATGCGGGAACGTCCTTGACATACAGGTTCCAATAGGTACCGTCCGAACGGCTCTCGCCCGCCTGGGCCGGGATAGCCTTCCCGGAAGCATCCACAATCTCAAACGCTTTTTCCTTCGGCAATATCTGATGGTCGATATATACGCGGGCAATTCCGCTATAAGTCCAATTCAGAGGATTGAATACCGCCACAGAAGGCACCTGCGCTTTTGGGACGAACTGCTGGAGCACGCCCATCGTAACCTCACCCAGCAAACCGGTATGCCGATAAGCCTCCCATGCATAAGACTGCTTCAGCGAACGTTGCTCCCACGTCTCCATTCCATACGGATCACGTACACTCTCGCTATATCCGAAAGTATGCTCATCATAGAACAATAGGGCATCATTTACCTCATCAATCTTACGATTGACATCGGCGGGCAAAGAAGCTCCCAACAATTTAGCGAACGACAATCCTGCCTGGTCAGCTATCACATTCGAATGTGTTACACGTGAAACAGCCGCTTCACGGGCCCCCGAAGCGAATCCATCCGTCCACCAGTCCGGCCATGCGCCCCGGATGGTCTCGATCCGGTCGGCATAATCCCGTTCAACACTCTTGATAAAATCAGTAGCTACGGCCGTACGCAACTTAGGCCATTCGTATTTCTCGTTCCAACGCATCACCATCTCGCTGCTCTTGGTAGAAGGCGGGGCATTATCCGTAAAGTAGCCCGAATGCTGGGCGGCACAGATATCATACGGATAACCTTTATCCTCCAATTGCCCTAAATACTCCAATACACGTTGCTCGAAGGTTTCAAAATCATCGGTATGTACGCCAAAGAAATTCCCCTGGTTATAATGCTCTGCCCGATAAGCCAGAACCTTTTTGCCCGAAGGCGATTGCCACCAGAACACCGTAGGCATATCAAAACAAATCAACGCACGATGGCCATGCGTACCCATATTCACATATTTGATTCCCGCATCGGCAAAATACTCGCTAAAACACCAGCCTATGCCATTCACGTCATCCTGCATGGCCAGTTCGGCCCGCATCCCCTCTTCCCGGAATTGCTTGATCGGAGCCAGAGAAGCCGCCAAAGTCTGCTCATCGGGAAGCTCATCAAAATTCAGATACATTGTAGCCAATTCGATACGTCCCTCTTTGACACGTTGCTTCAAGCGTTCCACCTGCTCGGCCGGACGATGCTTGAGGTATTCACTTACCGCCCACGAGATTTCGCACGTCCAGCGGAACTTAGCATAGTCTGGATAGTCATCCGTAGCATCACAATAATCAAGGGCATAGTCAATATACCGGAGATGCTCGGCCAGTATCTCCATCTGGGAGCGGGTATATCCGATATCGGTATGTGTATGTTGCACCAGATTCATCTGCCAATGACGGACAGGCTCAACCAGAATCTCTTGCGAAGCAAGAATAGTCTTTCCTTGTCTGAGGGTCAAAGGCAAGCGCACCTCCTGGCTTACCTCCGGAATTTCAAAATAGAACTTATTTGTTCCTTCGTTCAATTTCACACGTTGGGTTTGCTCGCCAAGTCCCAACGTCACGGAGAGCGGCTTCCCCTCGTGAGGAATTGTCACCCACACCCGTTGCATCATCCCCTTGTCCGATTTATAGACCGCAGGATAGCAATTCGCTTTCATTTCGGGAACGCCTCCGGAATGCTCCTGAGCCCATAAGGCGGGAGATGCCAGCAAAGCGCCCATCAGTAGTAAGTTACGTAAGTTCATAAGTGTTTTGTGTTTATTGGTTTCCCATCCGGACCTCCAATTCTCCCCCTTTCACGATTTCTGAGAGTGGAAGATGAATGCCCTCCAAAGGTTGGCCATTCAAGAGGTATTGCTGAACATAATGCGTTGTGTCCGTACCTCCGGTGGTCGTTATGGTAAACTCCTCCCCGGAATAATATTTCGGGTTTAGACGGATGGTGATCTTATCGAAGAGCGGAGCCCCCAGGCCGAACGAAGGATTCGTACCAGCCAGTCCTTTCACATCAAACAATCCCATAGAAGAGATCACATACCAGGCACCCAATTGCCCTTGATCTTCGTCCTGTCCATATCCATATCCGTGGATTCCATCCGTACCATAAAACTCATTCAAAATGGCACGCACCCATTTTTGGGTGAGATCCGGACGTCCCGCCTCATTAAAGAGCCAGGAGATATGCAGACAAGGCTGGTTCCCTTGATTATAGAGCGTGCGCAATCCGGCAAAGGCATCAATGTTCGTTCCTCCGCTAAATATCTTTTTCTGGGACTGGGTAAAGATGCTATCCAAACGAGCATTGAAGGTATCTACCCCCACTTTATCCACTAAGGCAGGAATATCATGAGGCGCATAAAAGGTATATTGCCAGGCATTTCCCTCCTGGAATCCACGCCAAACCTGAAGTGGATCAAAATTGTGGATAAACTGGCCATCCGCTTTCTTAGGACGGATAAAATTCAAAGACGGATCATAAAGTCGCTCCCAACCTTTGGAGAGGTAGGTCAGCTGATTATAATGAGCCGAATCGCCCAAGGATTTCGCCCACTGAGCTACCGCCCACGAGCTGAACGAATATTCCAATGTATGCGATGCCGAGAACATAAAGGCCTCATCCGGCCCACTTCCTTCTTCCAAATGAGGCACATAGCCATACTTCACGAACTGATCCACATCCACCTTGCCTGCTCCCAAAGGACGGTTCTCGCCATCCAGCTCATTTTTCAAGCAAGCTTCGTAAGCCAGTTGCGTATCAAAATCACGGATACCACATTGATAAGCTCCGGCTATGACCACGGGCAAGAGATTTGTACCCACTCCCGATACAAACCGGCTATTGGCTATACCATCGGCCAGCCATCCGGCATCTTTATATACCTGAAGATGACTACTGATGTAATCGGAAAGGTATTCCGGATAAGCTAAGGTCCACACTTGCGAGAGATTCCATTGTCCACCCCATATCGCATCGGTATTATACAAATTGAACATCGGTTCGTCTTGAGTCTCTTTTTTCATCGGGAGCTGACCTACACTCCCGTCATGACGCGGATAGGCTCCGTTGACATCACTGGCCAAGCCTCGGCCTAAAATAGCATGATACAACCCGGTATAAAATTTCACCTTATCCTCTTTGCGTTCCGTTTCTACCCGGATACGACTCAAATATTCCTCCCAAGTCCGGGCAGATTGGGCTTTAGCCTCATCAAAAGAGAGCTTCTCGGCCTCTACCTCCAAGTTATGCCGGGCGTTCTCCACCGAAGTATAAGACAATCCTATCTTTGCCGTTACCGGGGTATCTTCCTGGAAATTATAGGTCAGATAAACACCTGCCCCTACGCCCTTGACCTCACGGGCACCGGTTTGTTGCTTATCCTGAAGGAAAGTTCCAAACGCATCCGGTCGGTGATCTACAACCGCCGAGAAATAAAGAGGAACGGTAGCTCCCGCCTGGTATTTCTTGACATATTCCGGTTCGGTGATTACCCAACCTTCAATACGCCCCTCGTCCGTATAACACACATAAGCATCTTTCACGGCTCCACTCTCCCCTTGCCGGTTCCCGATATCAAACAAAATATGGTTGGCCTCGCCTTTCGGGAAAGAGAAACGCTGGAAAGCCACACGAGGCGTAGCGGTAAGTTCCGCACGAATCTGATAATCATCCAGCACAACAGAGTAATACCCAGGAGCGGCTATCTCATTTTCCCGGACAAAAGGCGAGCGATACCCCCTCTTCACGCTATCGGTAGGTAATCCCGGAACGGTTATCAGCTCTCCTCGGGTCGGCATCAAAACAATACCTCCTACCTGAAACTCATGCAAACAAGGAAATCCCTCGATGCTATTATCCCGATAATCATATCCCGTTGCCTCCCAACCGGACTTATTCCCCAAACTTCCATTGGTAGAAGGACCCGGCTTGGCTAATCCGAACGGCATCGCTCCCGGAGCGAAATGGAACCAGCGACAATGTGCCGTACCGATACGAGGCTCGACATATTGTGATACGTTCTCTTGTACCGATGCCTTCTCTTGGGTGCTACACCCCATCCAAGAGGCCAAACAAGCGAAGGCAAATGAAATTAATAGTTGTCTTTTCATTCTATTTTGTGTTTGTTGGTTTAAAAGAGTGAGTATAATTTAATCTTTACTTGCTAATTGCCTATTATTAATTCAAAAAGCCCTATCTTCCGCAAAATAATAGGCCCCGGAAGCTATTGCCCGGCTTGCCCCCAAACGGGAAAGAGCAATTACGGTACGTGGTCTTTCGCTCTCCAAAAAGGCATCCCGTTCTTCGGGATCTTCCCAATTGAACACCTCCTTTTGCAAACGGGGAAAATGGGTTCCGTCCGCCATCCCCACATCAGTCCGGAGTTCTTGCAAAAGTGCAGGAAGGATATACTTGGAAGCCCCGGATACGCCTCCTCCGATCACCACAATCCCATCTATCAATAACAGGGCAGAGGCCAATACCGCTCCAGACACCTCGCCCAACTCGGCAAAGGCTCTCCGGGCCGCCTCGCTATCCCCCGGACGTATGCCGTCCGCTATCTCAAAAATCTCCTTAGGCGTATAGGGATAATCATCCCCTGAATATTCCCGATAAACGCGCTGGATTCCTCGGACACTGACACTCTCCTCGGCAATCCATCCCGGATGGATTTTATTAGGCTGGCACCATAAATACCCGCCCAACTGATTATCCCCGGTCAATAACCGGCCATTGATCATAATTCCGCCTCCGAATCCCGTTCCGAAAGTAACCCCTATCAGATTTTTATATCGTTTGCTATTCCCGGCCTCTTCCAACCGGGCATTGATTTCCGGGAGCATACCGCCCAAGGCCTCTCCGTAAGCAAACAGATTCCCGTCATTATTGATAAACACCGGAATTCCGAAACATTCCTCCAAATAAGGACCTAAAGGAACTCCCCCTCGGAAAGCCGGGAAATTAGGCAAATCTCCGATAATGCCCGCTTCATAATCCGCCGGACCGGGAAAAGCGAAACTAATAGCCGAAGGCGCTTTTTCCAAGGAATTCCGTACCTGTTCGAATCCCGAACGCAAAGAAGCGAGACACGCATCCAAATCATCCGTGATAGTCGGAAGCTTAACAGGCTCTGTGACTTCTTTTCCTCCTTGCATAGCAGAGAACACCAGATTGGTGCCTCCCGCATCCAAAGTCATGACTATATGCTCTTTCATTGTCTGAAACGTACATACGCTTTAATGGTTCCACATTCTTTTCCCTCTGATTTTCCATAAGGACGGATGGTATATTCACCTACCGAAGCCGGAATGATGAAAGTCTCCGCATAATGCACCACAAAAGGCTCGAATGCATTCGTAGGACTCTCTACGATGGCCTCCTCACCTTCCACCAAATTAAAGACCTGAACCCCGCCATCGGTATGATGAGTCACCGGAACAGAGAACCAATGCCGGCGGGTTTCGATAAATTCATTTTCATGCAACCCGGTACGTTCTTCCCGCCATCCCTCACCTTGAGCGATAGGTTGGATTTGACTCACTAAGTTATCACGCACAAACTCCGTCTGGCGTTCCCATTGGATCACGTGCGAGCCATGTCGGATATTGATCGGACGGGGCAGACCATCCAGTCCCAAACGTCCCCAGTCATAGAGTTTGAAAGTAAATATGCTGGGAGTAGCACTAATCTCAAGCACCATCGCTCCGGCACCCGAGCAATGAATCGTTCCGTTAGGAATCAAGAAATGATCATGTTTCTTGGCCGGCCACCGGTTTACATACTTTTCCGCATCAAACGGATTACCGGTATCTTGTGCCTCATTCAAGGCCGAAATCATCTCTTCCGGATTAACTCCGGTCTTCAATCCGAGGAATACGGTAGCTCCCTCTTCGGCATCCAGCAGGTAATAACTCTCATCTTGGGTATAATAAATGCCAAAAGTGTCCCAGATGTACTGGGTCGTAGGATGAACCTGCAAGCTCAAATTCCCGCCTCCGATTGTATCCAAGAAATCAAACCGGATGGGGAAATCCTGTCCGAAACGAGATTCCACCGGACCCCCCAGCAAGTCACGGGTCTTATAAAACACCAGATTATTGGCCGGCATTTCAAACAGAGTCCCTTCGACACGAAGATACAAGCTATTCTCTTCCGGCACACAATCGAAACACCACCCGTAATTACTCTGTCCGGGGTCAAGTCCGCACACCGCCTTCATCCATTGCCCGCCCCAAGGAGCCGGATCAAAGAAAGGCACTACACGGAAAGGCTTACGGGCGGTCTTCTCCAATCCCTTTCTCAACACATCACCCGTTATCATCTTCGGTGTATCGCGAAGTGTCGTGTCCAACCAATAATCCGCCTTAGGCAATAATTTTTTCTTCAGGTTATCACATACAATCCAATCCACGAAATACCCCCGTTTATATTGTTTAGACGCACTTTCCTCTTTGTTCTCTACACCCAATCCGTTGATTTCATGCTTACGCGAACGAAGCTGAATCTCCCAACGGGGCATATCGGCATAGACATACAAATCGGCCTCCGGAGCGATAAGCGTAGCTCCTTGCCCATAAACCAGCACAAAACCGGTAGATTCCTTTACCCGTTTTTGGGCAGAAGCAAGGAGTTCCGGATTCATAAAATCCTCATACTTAAAATGCGCCCGATATCCGAAAAGCCTGTCATCCGTCACGTAAGGATAGGTCATCGCGCTCACCTCGTCTGCCGATTTAAAAACAGATTGCGCATCTATCCACAAATCCGGGTGCAAGGCCTGCAATTCCTTTTTCACCTCTTCGAGATAAACTCCCTGATAGCACTCTACCACCATAATCCGTTTTTCCCGACCGCTCTTGGCCTTACTCAGTTCTTCCCGGATTTCGGGCCAGCCCTTCCACAATTTTCCTTCTATTTCGGTAGAAGGAAATTTATCATAATTACTCTTCCTCATATTTTTTAGTTTATAAGTTTTTTGAGTTGTAGAGACGTAAAAAATCTTGCGTTTCGAAAATTCTATTTTCCGCAAAATTAGGCTCTTTATCTCAAAAGAAAATGTATCTTTGTTGTGATTTACTTGCACTATCTTACGATTTTTATACAATGGCTAAACTAAAAGAGGGGTTTAAAGGAGAGCGATTCGTCTCTTTGCCCGAAAAGTTATTGGAAGAATATGCCCAGGACCCGCTTATCGGGAATCTTTACCTAAGAATGATAGGTTATTTCCCGCATGTGAAGTACCATTATGTCCATAAGGAACAGGGATGTGACTATTGCATGCTTATCTATTGCATCCATGGGAAAGGCTGGTATGAAACAGATGGGAAAAGGTATATCGTCAAAGAGAACGAATATATTTTCATTCCGGATCATACCCCCTATACCTTCGGGGCAGACGATGCCGATCCATGGACTATCTATTGGCTTCATTTCCGGGGACGGGTGAGCCGGTGTTTTCTCCCCCCTTATCCCAATCCTCAGCCCATCCAACCCAACGAGCACTCCCGCTTGCAAGACCGGTTGCAACTCTTTGAGGAGATTTACCGGAGTTTTTCGATGGGGTATATCCGTGAATATATGGTATATGCCTCAATGTGCCTCTACCATTTCCTCGCCTCGTTCACCTGCCTGGAGCAATACCGCACCTCCAATTCCCGGAACGAGAAACCGATCTCTTTCTCGGCCAAGGTAATTCATTACATGCAAGAGAATATCCAGCACAACCTGACCCTTCGCCAGCTGGCCTCGGAGTTCAAATATTCCCCCTCCCACTTCTCGGCTCTCTTTCAAAAAGAAACGGGAGACTCGCCCATCAATTATTTCCTCCACCTGAAGATTCAAAAGGCATGCCAATACCTGGAATTGACGGACTTCAAGCTGAATGATATAGCGGAACTATTGGGGTTTGAGGAGCCGGCCTACTTCTCCCGCCTGTTCTCCAAAGTCATCGGTTCGTCTCCCTCTTCCTATCGGGAAATTGTTAGGCATAAGAAGTTAGAATTTAGAAATTTGTAGGGGCGGGGTTTGCCCGGATGGAACGACATTTTCGGCTTACGGATCAACGAGGCGTTGAACTCCCCAATGGTCGGTGCGCCGGAACTGCCGAGGATCATACGGAAGTTGCCCAATTCCCCAATCTACAAATGCAGTAAAGTAATCCTACAATATATTTCAATAGCCTCATATTTTATTTTCTATTTTATTTCAAACCGATACAACGCAAAACTTTCGCTCATCTCATCCAAACCGCTCGTTACATAGACATACGGTGCGCTATAGCCCAATACATACATTTTCTTAGGAACACTCACATCCGCTATCAATGTTTTCCCTTGATATATTTGCAATCCATCCTGTTTCTCGTCATTAGGACGGGTATAAGAACGGAACAGCATATCCAATTCGGGAAGATATTTCAGGTGATGGTAATAGGAATATTTGTTTCGTATGTTCATGCGCTCTTGTAAAAGGGTTTCCATAGAATAGGATTTATCATACGCTGTCATATTCTTGCCCTGCTCTCCGAATGTATAT
>DWYO01000050.1 GCA_019118725.1 Candidatus Parabacteroides intestinavium
ACATTATGAGACACGAACTGATTAAATTGCCATATACTATTACGGCATTGAATCCGGTTATATCCGGGACTACGATAGATTTTCATCACGGAAAGCATTTGCAAACTTACGTCAATAATCTGAATAACCTGATAGCCGGGACTAAATATGAGGATGCGGCACTGGAAGAGATTATTGCAGAGGCCCAGGGTGCATTGTTTAACAATGCCGGACAGGTCTTGAACCATAATCTGTATTTCTTGCAATTCGCTCCGAACGCAGGCGGACGCCCGACCGGACCGTTGGCCGAGAAGATAGACCACACATGGGGATCGTTCGAGGCATTCCAAAAGGAGATGACCGACAAGAGCGTGGGCTTATTCGGGTCGGGATGGTGCTGGTTGGCTCAGGACAAAGAAGGAGAACTGACTATCGTGCAAGAGCCGAACGGAAGTAATCCGGCAGCCCGCGGACTGATTCCGATTCTGGGATTTGACGTCTGGGAACACGCCTATTATCTTGATTATCAAAACAAGCGTGCAGAGCACATCTCGGCACTTTGGAACATTATAAATTGGGACGTTGTAGCACAAAGGATGATCCAATAAGACTGAGAAGCTGTTTTGAATTTCATCGGAAAATGCTTTATGCAGCCGAAATAAATTCAAAATAGCTTCTAAAAAACATACATCAGATTTGGAGAACGTACAATAATTTCCTACATTCGCACGCTCATTGATGTATTACTATGTTTAGAAAAATCCTATATGCTTTATTGACACTCGTTTTAGCGCAAGGATTGACGGCTCAAAACGAAACAAAAGACACGGTTATGCCCTCCGACTCGGTGAAGAGAGACTCCACATTGATGATTGATGGAAAACCGATGACCGATAAGCAAATAAAGCGTTATTACAAGCAGCTCCGCAAAGATTCGATACGCGCTACCAAAGATGTGTGGTGGTCCGTACTCGGAGGTCCCTCTTATACACCGGAAGCCTCCTTCGGAGTAGGTGGAGCTGTCTTGGCCAGTTTCCGCTTCCATAAGAACGACACCATCACCAAACGCTCCTTCATTCCGGCGGGAGTAAACGCCTCGCTGAACGGGACTATCGTGGTAGCAGGAGCCGGAACCCTCTTTTTCAACGAAAACAAATTCCGCATTTACGTAAACTACGGATTCCGGAACGAGCCTTCTCATTACTATGGGAAAGGGTATGAAACGATAGAAAACACGGTGCGCGGCGATTCGACCACGAAGTACCATCGCACCTATTTCCAATTCTACCCTCGCTTTGTCTGGGAGGTTAAGCCGCACGTCTTTGCCGGGACTTTATTAGACCTGAACTTCTCGAAAGCGGATGATGTAAATCCGGTCATGGCGCAAGACCCCTATTTCCGGAAATTCAAGCATAAATACCTGAATGTGGGCGTAGGTGGACTGCTCCAATACGACACGCGCGACGATGTAGCCACCCCGACACGCGGAATGCTGCTCAGCGCCATGACCAAAATCTATGGCAAATATTTAGGAGGAGCCTACAATTATGAGATGTTCGAACTGGAATACCGGCAATTCAAGAACGTGTTCCGCCCGCGAAGCACATTGGCTTGGACAGCCCGTACCTTGATGAGTGTAGGCGATGTCCCTTATTCAGAACTGCCCTCTTTTGGATCGCCGTTCGACCTGCGCGGCTATTATATAGGTCAATACCGCGATAAGTCCATGGCATACGCTATCCTGGAATACCGCCACATGTTCGGAAGTCCGGCCTCCTACCGGAGCGGAAACTTCTGGGCCAAATGTGGATTTGTGGCCTGGGTAGGAACCGGCACCATCGGAAACACGCCGGTAGTAGACTGGAGCAAATGGAAACTGAACTATGGTGTCGGGCTCCGCTTCCAAATCCAGCCGGGCAAGAACTTCCGCCTTGACTTCGGTAAAGACCCCGACAATAAAGGCATCTCTTTCTACATGAACATGACCGAGGCGTTCTGACGGAGGCGTCCGATTAATCCAACATCTTGGGGTTGAAGATCAGATAACCGATGTTCACCCCCACGTTGAAGTTGCTCTTCGGATAGCTATACCCATTCGCATAGACACTGATGCAGGCGAATGGAAGGTGAAGCACTACGGCCGCCTCGCCCATGCACTGGAACGAACGCAGGAATTTCCCGTAATAAGGAACGTCTACTTGCGTCCCGTTATAAGTTTGTGTCTGTTTTTTGATTTCATACAAAGGAGCGAATCCGTACATATCCAGCCGGAAATGGACCAATCTCCCGAATTTAATAATCGGTGACAAGCCGAATGCCGCATACTGATTGGCCCGGAAAGCCTCATTAAAGACTATATTGCTATGAGGGGTCGGCGTAAAGGCCGGGGCTTGCAAAACCGATGAGGTATAATTGTTCATCAGATTCTTGCTCGACAAGACAAGCTCGCCCATATAGCCGAAGTTGAAATATTTGTTGATTTCGAAATACTGCTCCCAATGCCCTTTCATTTGCAGCCAGCTATGCGTTTCTTTCCCTGTAGACAATTCCGGATGGTCAGTCGATATATACCTTTCCGTTCCGGTTACGTATTGGGCATTCAGCAGACGCTTGGTTCCGGTTATCGGGTACACCTTGGCACCGAGAGAGTTTTCCTCGATATTCAAGGACCCGGAAAACAGATTGTACCGGCTATGCTCGAAGTTAGCGTCCGGGAATGATATATTGGAATTCAGAAAATAATAATCGTTCAACTGGCCATAAGCCAGTCCGATTTCCGCCTTGGCACGATTCAGAAAAGGGAATCCCAATTTAACTTTAGTGTACAACTCCTTCTGCTGGATAAACGCAGGCACCATATCCTCATAAAACAAAGACTGACTCTCGGAATACCGCTTATACGAATACATCCCCTGCCAATTCAAGTAGGTCGGGATGCGCGTCTGGAGATACATCCGCCCGTTCAGCATCACCCCGCTAAACGAGTTGCCTACCTGAAACCCGGCATCCGCGTCCACGGCATAACGTCCCAAATACCGGTAACCCACGCCCAAATACAACTGGTTGGCCTGATGAGACGAGATATTCCCTCCAAGGCCGATGTTCACCTCATCGGTTATCTTGACATCCAGGTACAAGTCGAATGTCTTATTCAGGCGGTTATAAATGGCATGAGGTATAATCTCCTTAATTTTCGAATAGGTCAATATCTTAAAATAAACCCGTTTAAACTCTTCCATCGAAAACTCATCGTTGATATCGCGATGCAATTGCGACTCGATATACTTCTTTTGCGCATCCGAAACACCCGTCACATAGATATTCTTGAATATCAACGGAGGCAGACTGGACTTGTATTCCCTCCTACGCCGGTTGACCTCCTCCAAAGGCACCTCGCGCGGCACCCGTTGCTTGATGGAATCAATCATAGCCAGGGTACGCTTATACCCCACCTCCATAATCTCTTTCGCCTTAGGGAAATCCAGCAAAGAGACATCCGTAAAGACAAAACGCGCTATCATGCCCTCCTCCTCCGGAATATCGTAATCAGTCTCCTGCATAATCATGGACTCCAATTGGTTATACGGATTTTCGGAAGGTTTCTTATTATTGCCCGACACGACCGATCCGAAGATAAAATCCGGGTGAAAAGCCTCCTTCATCGGCTTCACGGGAAAATTATCATAAATACCGCCATCAAACAGAGGCACATTATTTTTCCAAATAGGCTTGAAGAAAAACGGGAAGGTCATCGAAGCCCGCACGGCTTCTCCCAAATCCCCGCTCTTGAACACAATTGCTTTCTTATTATAAATATCCGAACCTACACACCGAAAGGGAACAAACAGGTTATCAAAATTCCATGCAGCTTGGGCCGTAGCTTGCGCATACAAAGCCATAAAAGCCTGGTTCATCTGAATGGGATTAATCAAACTTTGGGGCAAAAAATTGGTCTTTACTTGCAATGAGTCGGAAAAATCAACAGAGAAATGTGCCATCTCCGGAGTGGGGTCCGGTTTGCGGAAATAGTACATGTAATCCTCCTCCACCATTCCGGTCTGCCAATACCCGAACTCTTTGGAAAGAATCAGCTCCAGCATCTCGTCAGGGGTATATCCCATGGCATACAAGCTGCCTATGATCGCCCCCATCGAGGTTCCCGTAACATAGTCAATCGGGATATTATTTTCCTCCAAAGCTTTAATAACGCCTATATGGGCGGCTCCTTTGGCCCCTCCTCCGCTCAACACAAGACCGACCTGCTGCGCGGTAATCGGGAATGACATCATCAATAACAGATATATGCTGAGTAAAAAACGTTTCATGATATATAGCAATTCCTATTTTCGTCCTCAAATGTAAGGATTTATTTTCAATAAGAAATGTGCTGACCGAATAAACACACATAATTAATTGCATCTATCGTCATGCAAACATAATCGAAACATCTCCTACACACAAAAAATGCATAACGAAGAAGCTACATAAAAGAAATCCAAACAATATCAAAAGGAAATCAATAAAATGAAAGGAGGAAAGTGGGCAGTGATGGATTCGAACCACCGAAGGCGTAAGCCAGCTGAGTTACAGTCAGCCCCATTTGGCCACTCTGGTAACTGCCCTAATTTAAGTTTCTGAGTTTATTCATTCTTGAGTTTTTAAGTTCAAAAACTTATGAACTCATCAAAACTAAAACCTGAGCCTCTTGTCGGATTCGAACCAACGACCCCGAGATTACAAATCACGTGCTCTGGCCAACTGAGCTAAAGAGGCGTTTTTTCTATTGCTTTTTGGAGAGTTTGTTTCTCAAAAGCGGTGCAAAGGTAAGCATTGTTTTTGAATTTGCAATACTTTGGGCGAACTTTTTTCAATCTTTTTTTCCTTACCTTTTTTATCCGAAGAAATTCATAGGCATGAACGTTTTGATTCATAGGCATAAACGCCGACGAACATAGGCATAAATGAAAACGAACATAGGCATGAAATATGGGCGATGCTGGGTCCTTTCGATTGCTTCGATGGTGCTTCGATGGAAACCGATTTGAAAAGAAGCAAAAAAACAGCCACAGGGTATGGATATTTTTCTTACCTTTGCAGACATATAAATCATAAAAAGAGAATAATTGCATGCACGAAAGACTCATCATTCTTGATTTTGGTTCACAAACCACGCAACTTATCGGTCGGCGGGTTCGCGAACTGAATATGTATTGCGAGATTGTCCCGTACAACAAGTTCCCTCATGATGCCACCGACGTGAAGGGGGTTATTCTTTCAGGAAGCCCCTACTCTGTGTACGACCAGAACGCATTTAAGGCCGACCTCTCTGAAATCCGGGGCAAATACCCGGTATTGGGAATCTGTTATGGCGCACAATACATCGCCTATACATCCGGAGGTAAAGTGGAACCGGCAAATTCCCGCGAATATGGCCGTGCCAACCTGACAAGTATCCAGGCGAACGACCCGTTGTTCAAAGGCATAGAAGCAGGTTCGCAGATATGGATGTCGCATGGCGATACCATCACGCAATTGCCGGACAACTTCCATATCGTGGCCAGTACGAACGATGTTCAGAACGCGGCTTACCGCGTAGAAGGCGAACAAACTTGGGGTGTACAGTTCCATCCGGAGGTATTCCACACCGTAGACGGGACAAAACTTCTGGATAACTTCTTGAATATTTGCGGTTGCGCCAAAGACTGGACTCCGGCTTCGTTTATCGAATCAACGGTTGCCGAACTGAAAGAACAGCTAAAAGACGACAAAGTGATACTTGCTCTGTCAGGGGGTGTGGATTCATCGGTTACGGCGGTATTGCTCAACCGGGCTATCGGCAAAAATCTGACCTGTATCTTCGTAGATCACGGCTTGTTGCGCAAGAACGAGTTCGAGAATGTATTGAAAGACTATGAGCACTTAGGCCTGAATGTAATCGGCGTAAACGCAAAAGCCAAGTTTTATAGCGAACTGGCGGGCGTAACAGATCCGGAAAAGAAACGTAAAATCATCGGCAAAGGCTTTATCGATGTATTCGATGAGGAGGCTCAGAAACTGAAAGACATCAAATGGCTGGGACAAGGAACTATCTATCCGGATGTTATCGAATCGTTATCCATCACCGGTACGACCATCAAGAGCCACCACAATGTAGGCGGACTCCCGGCTAAGATGAACCTGAAACTGGTTGAACCTTTACGTCTGTTGTTCAAAGATGAAGTACGCCGCGTAGGTATCGAATTGGGAATGCAAGAGCACCTCATCAAACGTCATCCGTTCCCGGGTCCGGGATTGGGTATCCGCATCTTGGGAGACATCACCGAAGAGAAAGTACGTATCCTGCAAGATGCCGATGACATCTATATGTCGCTGATGCGTGAATGGGGACTGTATGATAAAGTATGGCAGGCAGGCGCCATCCTGTTGCCGATCCGTTCGGTCGGTGTCATGGGGGATGAACGCACGTACGAGAATACGGTTGCCCTGCGTGCCGTTACCTCGTCGGATGCCATGACTGCCGATTGGGCGCACCTACCCTACGAGTTTTTAGCCAAAGTATCCAACGAGATTATTAATAAGGTAAAAGGTGTCAACCGCGTAGTGTATGACATCAGCTCTAAACCACCTTCGACAATCGAGTGGGAATAAAGTGTTGAGCTTTTAAGTTCGACTTAAAGGAATAAAGTTGAACACAGAGACACGGAAACACGGAGTTTTAATTATTAATTGCTCTGTGTTTTCGTGTCTCTATGTTTTTTATTCGTTTTGCCTCTCCAATTTTGTGCATTTACTTAAAATAATTATATTTGCACGAAACACATAAACAAACTTATTAAAGAACATCATGGGACACAAATTCACATTACTGTGTGCTGCTTCTCTATTGCTGGGAGTAGCTTGTACGCCGAAACAGAGCGAAGACAATATGGGTTTGGTGCAATATACCAATCCGATGATCGGAACAGACTTTACCGGTAACACTTATCCCGGAGCCCAAGTCCCATTCGGTATGGTTCAGCTGAGCCCGGATAACGGACTTCCGGGATGGGACCGCATATCCGGATATTTCTATCCGGATTCCACCATTGCCGGATTCAGCCATACCCACCTGTCGGGCACCGGAGCCGGAGATTTGTATGACATTTCCTTTATGCCGGTAACCCATCCGTATAAGCAAGCGGATGCTCCGCTGGGAATCTATTCGACCTTCTCGCACAACGACGAGTCGGCTTCAGCAGGCTATTATCGGGTATTCTTGAAAGATTATAACATTGACGTAGAACTTACCGCCACCGAACGTTGCGGCATTCAGCGATATACCTTCCCGGAAGCGGAATCTTCCATATTCCTGAATCTGAAAAAGGCCATGAACTGGGATTTCACGCTTGACTCCAAAATCGAAGTAGTCGATTCATGCACCATCCGGGGCTACCGGCACTCCATGGGCTGGTCTCCCAAGCAACATGTCTACTTCTACACCCGCTTCTCCCGTCCGTTCGATGCCTGCTCTTTAGATACTACCGCCATCGAAACGATGGATGAAGGACGCATCGGAACCGCATTCATCGCGCGATTTGATTTCAAGACACATAAAGACGAAGAGATTCTGGTCACAACAGCTATCTCCGGAGTAAGCATGGAGGGCGCACAAAAGAACCTCATGGCCGAAGCTCCCAAGGATGACTTCGATTATTACCATCAGCAGGCCGTTGCCAATTGGAATGAAAAGTTAGGGAAGATTGAAGTCTCCTCTGACGATGCCAACCTGAAGACCATCTTCTATACAGCCCTGTATCACGCCATGGTGGCTCCTACCATCTATTCGGACGTAGACGGGCAATATTTCGGTCCGGACGGAAAGGTTCATCAGGCCGAAGGGTGGACCAACTATTCTACCTTCTCACTATGGGACACTTACCGCGCCTCACACCCGTTGTTCACCTACCTGCAACCCAAGCGTGCGAACGACATGATCCAATGCTTCCTCCATTTCTATGAGCAGAGCGGCGCGCTCCCGTTATGGAATTTGTATGGCTGGGAAACCAACATGATGATCGGATATCATGCCGTGCCGGTAATCGTAGACGCTTACTTAAAAGGCATTGGCAATTTTGACGCGGAAAAGGCCTTAGAGGCTTGCATCGCTTCGGCCAACCGGGATGACTATCACGGCATAGGTTTCTATAAAGCTCACGGATATGTACCGCGCGACAAAGAGAATTGGTCTATGTCTAAGACAATGGAATATGCCTACGACGATTATTGCATAGCGCGGATGGCCGAGGCTATGGGCAAGCAGGATATCGCGAAAGAATATTATGAACGGGCAAAGAACTATCGGAATGTATTCAACCCGGAAACCTCATTCATGCAGCCCCGTGATTCGAAAGGCGATTTCATTCCGAATTATGACCCGGAAGAGTATATCGAAGATATTTGCGAAAGCAATGGCTGGCAATATTATTGGGCTGTACAACATGATGTAGATGGCTTAATCGAACTGACCGGTGGTGAGGAGCGTTTCGCGCAACGATTGGATAGTATGTTTACTTTCGAACCCACCGATAAATCCAAGTTACCGATATTCAGTACAGGTATGATCGGGCAATATGCGCATGGCAACGAACCCGGACATCATGTCGTTTATTGGTTCAACCGCATCAAACAGCCTTGGAAAACCCAAAAATATGCCGCACAAATCATGCATACCCTCTACACCAATGCCCCGGATGGTATCTGCGGAAATGATGATTGCGGACAGATGTCGGCATGGTACGTATTCAGTGCGATGGGATTCTATCCGGTCGATGCCATTGGTGGTATCTATGAGATAGGAACGCCGTTGTTCCCTGAAGTTAAACTGAATTTAGACAATGGAAAGACCTTTACCGTCCAAGCAAACAATGTCAGCCAAGAGAACATTTACATACAATCGGTCAAGGTCAACGGCAAGCCTTATGATAAGAGTTATATCACACACGATATGATTATGCAAGGAGATACTCTCCAGTTCGAAATGGGGAATCAGCCCGGACCGGTTTGGTATCTCTCGTCATTCTGATCGGAGCAAAGCGAAAATTCGAAGAATCTCTTATAAACAGTGAGGATGTGTCAAAATGATGCATCCTCTTTTTTTATTATAGGAGTGACACGTTAACAAAGCCACCCAAAAGCAATGTGTAAACAACTCTAAAAAACGCCATAGTTCTTAGGGAACTATGGCGTTTTCGGCTTCAAAATTACGTTTTTTTTATTAGTGTACCTATTTTTTCTCCACAAAAGTACGCCTTTTAACATAAAATATATGCAAATCTCAAAAATAATTTATGTTCAAGAAGATAAAAGACGTAGTTCCCTAAGAACTATGATATGCAGAGTAAGGAGAGAAAGAATAACTAAAAAACGTACAATACATGAATTGGAAGAAGTTTTTATTGTCGGTTTTGTTGCTTTGCTTAGCATTTCCAAACTATGCGCAGGATTTCTTTTCCGAGAGCAAAGCTCCTATTGTGGGATTAAAGACGAATATTCCTTATTGGGGAACAACAACACCCAACTTTGGAATCGAGTTCCGTCTTGCCAAAAAGTGGTCTCTTGACATCGAGGCCGGGTTAAACCCTTTCGATGGAAAGAATGATGACGGGTCGTATGACCGCTCTTTGAAGCATTTCCGCCTTCATCCGGAGGCGCGCTATTGGTTTTGCGAAGCTTTTAATGGACATTTCTTGGGGCTACATGTTCCCTACCTTATTTATAATATAGCCGACATCAAGATTCTCGGTACTGAGAACGAACGGCATCAGGGTTGGGGTACAGGTGTCGGTTTGAGCTATGGTTATTCCTGGCTGTTAGGCAAGCATTGGAACATCGAGGCTACAGTGGGTGTCGGTTATCTCTATCTGGAATCCGACCGTTATCCGTGTACCAATTGCGGCACGAAGCAGGATGTGAAAAAGAAACACTATGTCGGTCCTACTCAGGCGGCTGTCAATCTGATTTATGTATTCTAAAATGAAGACGAACATGAAACGATTTGCATATACCTTATTCTGCATGGCAGCGTTTACCACTTCTGCTATGGCGCAAGCCAACAGCGATACGCTGCGTGTCGTTGAAAGCAATGTTTCCCGCGTAGGCGAGGACGTGATTGTCGATATGAAGTTGGATTTGAGTCATATCGAAGTGGGGCGTAACCGGACATTGGTGTATCGTCCGCTGTTGATGAAAGAGGACAGTGTGGCGGAGTTGACTCCTATTATCGTAAACGGCCGGGTGCGCCATATCCAATATCAGCGTTTGGAACGCGCGGAGGATTTTCCGAATGAGATAGAAATCCGTCGCGAGAACGGTACGGAGCAGACTCTTGACTATCATGCCCGTGTCCCGTTTACCGACTGGATGAACAAGTCGGAGGTAGTGATGGTCTGCGACCTGTGCGGGTGCGGCTGGGAGTCGTTGCAGAACGACCGTTCATCGCTCTTCCCGGTCAATCTGATACATGAGCCGGTAGTTCCTGCCGTTTTGTATATCACGCCTTTAGCCGAGGTGAAAGTGCGTGAGAAGTCGGGCAGCGCTTATTTGGATTTCCCCGTAAACCAGACTGTTATCCGTCCGGACTATCGCCGCAACTCTACCGAACTGGCGGCTATCGATGCCACTATCCAATCGGTCGAGGATGACCCGAATGCTACAATTACCAAGGTAACTATCAAAGGCTATGCCTCTCCCGAAGGTTCATACGCCAACAACCAGCGTCTGGCGGAAGGACGCTCCAACGCTTTGCTGGAATACGTGAAGAAACTGCACGACTTTGGCGATGCGGAGTTTTCTGTCAGCTCGGAACCGGAGGATTGGGAAGGCTTGGAAAAACGTATCGAATCTTCCAGCATAGCGGATAAAGAGGAATGGCTGGCGATTATCCGCGATTCCGAACCGGCCGACCTTGACCGTAAGGAATGGAAACTGAAGCAGTTGCCTACGTATCGCGAAGTGCTGAATACGATTTATCCGGCTTTGCGCCACTCGGATTATACGGTAGAATACCATATCCGCAACTTTACCACCGACGAGGCACGCGAGATGCTTTACAAAGATCCGTCTCAGTTGAGCCTAGAGGAGATGTACCGCGTGGCTCAGACCTACGAGGTGGGCAGCGAATCCTATAACGAAGTGTTCGAAATAGCCGTCCGCCTTTATCCGGATGATCCTATCTCGAATCTCAACGCTGCCAATACCGCCCTGCTGAACCGCAATGCCACTGCCGCACGCCGTTACCTGACAAAAGCGGCGGAGGGCCCGGAAAAGCGTCTGGCGGAAGGTGTGGCAAGCTGGCTGGAGGGCGATACTGACCAGGCTCGTTCTATCTTCGAAAGCCTGACCGACGACCCGAAAGTGGGCGTGCAGGCAAAGGAGAATCTGGAGAAAATGGACTAAATGAAGAAGTAAGAATTTAGAATAAAGAATGCTCTGCCGCTGACCTGCTCCAAGGTCTGCCGCAGATGGCATTCGGGGTCTGCGGCAGACCACTATCCTGATCTGCCGCAGATGGCTGAACTGGTCTGCCGCAGATGTTGGAGCACCTCTGCCGCAGACCCGACAAAAGGAGTAAACAAGATAAATTAAAAACAAAATTAGTAACTAAAAAGAATGATAGACATGAAACTAAAAAGTACACTTTGGACATTGGCCGTGGCATTAGCGGTGGTGTCTTGTTCAGATGAATTGGGTAATGACCCAAATGTTACTGGAGGTGAAGATTTTAATGGCCCCTCTGCTTACATGAATATCTCTGTAAATGCGGGCTTGCAGACGAGATCTAATCCTACCGGAGGTGAAACGGGTGATGGAGATGAACCTGGTTCTTTAGAAGAATCAAACGTGAAGGATGTGACGGTAGTTTTGTTCAAAGGTGTTAAAAGCTCATCGGGAGTAACAGGAAATTATGACAT
>DWYO01000051.1 GCA_019118725.1 Candidatus Parabacteroides intestinavium
GATAAAATGGTAGAAAGTCGGCTTTTGCACAGCGAAATGAGAATTAGTGAAATCGTAGAAGAATTGGGTTTTACGGATGAAAGCCATTTGAATAGACTATTCAAGAAATACAAAGATTGTAACCCTACCGATTTTAGGAAGAAACATAGGGGGAATAAGTTCCTTTTTGGCAATAGCCCCTGATGTCTCTTGGAACAAATGTTATTTTAGCTTCTTTATTCAAAACGAAACCATAAACGCCGATCCGGCAGTCAGGGTATTCATCCATTCCTTGCATCCCAGACTTTGCGATGGTATCAGGTTATAGTCCAGGAATAGCTTCATGCCATAATGCGATGTGGCACGGAAAGTAAGGGAGATGCCACTGCCTATGCATAGTCCCTCCCGATGGCGGACGGAAGTATCACTAAGTTGCCAGTCGGGATAGTGGACATAGCCGCCCACAAGCTTGCTGCCTACTTGGAAACGAGAGGACAAAGGATAGGAGAAATAGCCGCCCGCACAGAATGATAGCGCATCGAACGTGTTTCCCTCCATTTTCTTGCTGTGCATAATGACCGCCGTGTTGGAAGCCGTAAAACGCCCGCCAATTCCTACGTAGGGATTGAAGAACCAAGCCCCTTCCACACCAGCCGTACTGCCAGTAGAGGTGTTTAGTTCATGTTGCTCGTCAAGGTTGTAACTGTTCAAAGGAATGTTCATCCCGATGTAGAGGCTGAAGAAAGAAGGTTTGTCCCAACGACCGAATATTTCGTTATTCGCAAAGCGGTTGATACCATTCTCTTTGAAAATGAGGTCTGCCAGATAATACCCCATTTCCGTGGAGAGGATGCCAATGCCTGCCCCGGTCAGTACATCGCTCAGCCAATGTTTGTCATTTGCTATGCGCATCAATCCAGTAGCTGTGGCTACCGAATAGGCACCGATGCCTATCCAAGGACTTTTGTGTCCGTACTCCTTGGTCAGCATGGTGGCGGTCATGAAGGCTGTGGCGGTATGTCCCGAAGGAAAGGAATGGTCGTTGGAGCCATCGGGACGCATCACGTGGGTGACCTGTTTCAGGGAATAGACCACACTGCCCATCAGCAGGGTCGAGAAAGCATCCGATGCCAGCATTCGTCCCCACGAACTGCGTCCCTCTACACCGCCGGCTTTCATGCCGAGCATTACTGCTGCCGGGAAATATTGCAGGTAATCATCGGCGTGATGATTGAACTGTGGTAGATAGTCGTTACGGAGGCTATGGAAATGATCATCCTCGCTTTTGATAAGGAGTCCACCTACCACCAGCGGTACACCAATATAAGTCATGTGGAAAGCTTGTGAGGATACCATTCGGTCGATGAATTTCTTGTCCCTCTGCCAAAGATGAAGGGTGTCTATTTGTGCAGATAGAGACGAGCATAAAAAGCACGACAAAACCAAGATGCTTAATCTTTTCATTTTATTTTTGCTTTAGGGTATTGAAATTCCATGTAAATCCAATATAAAACATACGCGTATTCATTTTTTGCTCCAAGCGTTGCTGAAGTTGAGGAGTGTCTATGGTATATACTTTCTTGAACGTATTGAATACATCCGACAGCGTTGCTGTAAACGAAAGGTGCAGGCGAGGTATCTCATATTTGGCACCAATGTCCGTAGTGAATGTGCCTTCGCGCTTGCCTTGTGCCATCAGCGAAGGAGACAGATAACGGCTGTTCAGTTGAATCAAGGCATTTTTGAAAGGTGTGAAATCAGCATTCAGCGAGGCACTCCATGCCACAGCATCTTTCCGGCTGCCGTATCCAAGGCGAGTAGCGTCTATCTGGTCATAAAACAAGTTACCGTTCATATTGAGCGTAAGCCATTTGCCGACGGCTGTGTTCAAGATAAATTCCGCGCCGGCCGATGAACCATTGTTCAGGTTTTCTTTGGTAGTGAGCAGCACACCCGTAGGCAGATAGCGGGTCACGGCTGTCAGTTTGTGGGTTACATAACGGTAATAGAGTGTTCCAAGCACCGTCGTGCCGCCTTTCCGCCATTGGTAACCAGCCTCAACGGAATGTACCTTTTCCGGCTTCAGATATGGATTGCCCACCCGCAGGCTCAAAGGATTTTGATATTCAGGGAACGGGTTGAGGTCATCCGCTTCGGGACGGTTGACGCGAAGGCTGTAATTCAGTTGCAGTTCGTTCCACTCGTCGATGGCATACGAAACATGCAGCGTCGGGTATACCATCCAATAATCGTTCGTTACGATGCTGTCCAGGCTGTGAAGATGTGACTTTATCCGCATCAGTTCCGGGCGGATACCGAACAGCAAGCCCCATGCCCCTTGCTTATATTCCACCGTAGCGTACAGGGCGTGGTTCGTTTCGTTATTGGTGAAGTCATTCGTGCGGTTTCTGTCAGGTACGAAGACATCCCCTTCCAAGTTCTGTACGTGGAAATTCAGGTCGGTCTGCAAGGCATCCAGTTCATAACCGATGTCCAGCTTCAGGTGCTCATTGAACTGACGGTGATAAGTCAGATGAAACAGATGCTGGTAATACGCCTGCCAGATTTGGGTGTTGTCTTTTGTCGTGCTGTCGGTGGAATACGTGGCATATTGGTTGTCCTCCAAACCTTCGAGCGAGGAATAGCTGTAGTCTGCCGTCAGCTCGTGGTCTTTGCCGAAGGTGTGCGTATAACTGCTACCAACTTCCCAACCTTTCACATTCTCGTTGTCGTAGCGGTAACGGACGCCCTGATAGGTAATGTCCTGCCGGGCGTTCAGGTCTGTGGTATAGATATTCTCGGTACGGATGAAGTGTGTACGGGTATAGTTCCCGTTCACTTGCAGGCGGTCATTGCGGTCCATTTTCCAATCCACCCCGGCACGGACGATGTGCGAAACCGGATGTGCCCTGCTCGTAGTCAGTTGGGAAGTATAGGCCAACGTGCTGTCATTCCTCGTACGGTTATCCGAGATATGGGGTTCGTACAAATCGCGCCGTATGCCATAGCTGGCAGATAAAGTGATGTTTCCTGCATTGTAGGCAGCAGAGAGCGTGGCATTCCTCCGGCCTCCCGTTCCTACATTGGCAGACGCATTTCCGCTCCATCCTTTTTGTTTTTCCTTTTTCAGGATGAGGTTGATGATGCCGCTCACCCCATCGGGTTTGTAGGCGGCCGAGGGATTGGTGATGACCTCAATCCGTTCTATCTCGCTTGCAGGAATCTGGCGGAGCGCATCGGCACGGGTGCGGGCATTCATCAGTGTGGAGGGCTTGCCGTCTATCAGGATATTGACATTCTCGCTGCCCCGCAGGCTGACGTGCCCTTCCACATCCACCTGCACGGAGGGAATGTTGCGCATCAGGTCGCTGACCGAGCCGGATGTGCTCATCAGATCGCTGCCTACGTTGAACACCCGTCTGTCGATGTGTTGCTCATAAGTGGAGCGGCGGCCTTGTACCACTACTTCATCCAATTGTTCTGATGAGGGGCGCAAGTAAAGTTTGTCTACATTGAATCCTTTTTGACCGGCTATTGTAAAGGCGGATGACCGGGAAGTTTCATACCCTATAAAACTGCATTCCACGTAATAATACCCTGCACTTACTGCAGCAAACGAAAACCGACCGTCCGCATCTGTAACACACCCGGCGACAAATACGCTATCCACCACCCGATAAAGGGCGACATCAGCAAATTCTACGGGCTGTTCCGATGTCTTGTCGATGATACGCCCAGTCACTTTTTTCTCTTGCATTTCTACTCCATATAGGAACTGTATGCAAAAGCAACTTACTATGATAATCTCAATTTTCTTTATCATATACTTCTTTTGTTAATTCCTGTATATTCTTCTACGAAATAATGTGGTCGTCTTTTTACCTCGGTATATATTTTCCCGATATATTCTCCAATAATGCCGCAAGCCAATAAAATAGCACCTCCAATGAACCATACGGATACAAGCAAAGAAGTCCATCCTGGCATCGTATTTCCAGCTATGTAAGAACATAAGCCGTAAACGATAGCCAAGATGGATACAAATATGAAAAACAACCCTATATAGGTAATGTATTGCAAAGGACGGACAGAAAATGAAGTTATTCCATCCAATGCAAACTCAACCATTTTCTTTAACGGATAGTTGGATTTACCGGCAAAGCGTTCTTTCCGGTTATAATAGACTATCGCAGATGGATATCCTAACGAATGGACCATTCCACGCAGAAACAGATTGCGTTCAGGAAAAGACAATAACGATTGAAGGGCACGGCGACTGAGCAAACGAAAATCCGCATGATTGTAAACAATGTTTCCCCCCAAGCCATTCATCAACCGATAAAATGCCTGTGCGGTATATCGTTTGAAAAAAGTATCTGTTTTCCGTCCTTTGCGGACACCATATACGATATCTACACCTTTATGGTAATAATTAATCATTGAGTAGATGGCTTCCTCATCGTCTTGTAAATCGGCATCGATGGAAATAATGATATCTGCATAGGAAACGGCCCATTCCAGTCCGGCCCAAAGGGCTTTTTGATGTCCTACGTTATGTGCCAATTTCAGTCCGGCTATGTGGCTGTCTGTCGCATACTGTTTGATTAATGACCAAGTGTGATCTTTGCTTCCGTCATCTACATATAGAATCTTCCCTGAATCGATTTGTCTTTGTCTCTTCAAGGTATCAATTACCTGGAAAAGCCGCAAAGTGCTTTCCGGCAAGACCTCTTCTTCATTGTAACAGGGAACGACTATTACCAATCTCGTTTGTTTCATTGTTCAAATTTTTTAAATTGATACAAACCGATTATTTTATGGTCATCGCAACTGCGATGTTTGCTGTCATAGATTTGCTTTAATTGATACTCCTTGTTCTCTTCGAGAAAACTATTTGCATCTTCTGGTCCGGCTATCAGATACCCTTCTGTCGGCATAAAGGCATCAAACGGGACAATACGATCTCCTAAATAGAAATTGAGTGTAAACAGACGCATAGGGTTGCTACGAGAGTAGCATGAATAAATCTTTCCGTAAGGGACAAGGGTGGCTATGTGTTCGGCTATAGGTTTGTCTGACTTCTGATTGAGTAGAGTAGGGGCAAAGAATCCATCCAGGGCGAGAAATAGAGAAAATAGGTGGATAATTAGACTGTAATGTCCCCATGAACTGAAACTTTTATTTCGGCATATCCACATAAAAAATCCACCTGTAACAACAATCAAGCCGAGCAAGATATATGCTGAAAATCCCATATAAACAGAGGCTAATGTTCGCATATACAAGATGTTCTCTTCAGCATGATGTCCGGAAAACAGGCTTTCAGGAATCCACCCCAAGCGCAAAAAAATGAATACGACCAATAGCAATAGTGAAAAAGAAACTATTATATTCCCGAATATTTTCAGGGCAATTGGACGAACATGACGTAGGTAGAGAATGTATTAACATTATAGTAGACCGGGTTTTCATGTGATTCATAGCTCATCTTGCCTAAGAAACGCCATACGTTTTCTTCCAACACCAATTGCAAAAATGCATCGCCTCCTTGTTGATAAGCCGCCCAATACCAACTTATTAACGGGAGCAGGCTGGAGGCGAGTGCGACCCATAAAAAGGAACAGATAATTTGGGGTAGTTTTATTTCACTACGTATCCATAGAAAAACGACTGTAACCAGACAAGGCAAGACCATTCCGACAGGCCCTTTGGTAAGGACAGCTCCACTTAAGCACAGAATAGCCATATAAGGTATACCCTGCAATCTTTTTTCGCTCCATTGGTAAAGTTGGTAAGAGGCCACTACCATAAATGCCGATAACATCATATCCACACGGCAACCTGTTCCGGAACGGTGTACTTCAAAATTGGTTAAAGTTACCAAAGCCATGATAAACGCTACTTCAGCACTCGCTCTACGAGCAAAAAAGACATATCCGGCCAGTGCCATAATTGCCAAGGCTATTGCCGAAGGTATTCGTGAAGCATATTCGGTTACACCTCCGGTTAGTGTGGAAATTAAAGCGACACACCAATGATAGAAAGGCGGTTTGTAGGCTATATCCACTCCGTTGTTGATCGGGAGAATCCAATTGTTCTGGTTCAACATTGACAAGGCTACAATAGCCTCGCGGGATGCTCCTTTTGTATTAAAGTCGGTTGCTCCTAAAAAAGGAAAAAGATATCCGCAAACGATGAGGATTAAAAGCCAAAAATATTTATCCTTTGCCATTGCTTATAGTTTTTGCTGCAAACATATAAGCTGACTTTGTGGAAAAATTGAAGAAGATAGTATTATGAATTGTAGGGCTGGTTTATTTAATACCTTATGTTTTGGGGGAATAGTCCTTTTGCATGGCTAGAACTTCTTGAAAACGCTGTTGCGAGGAGGTTCCGGTCAATCGTTCTTTGGACGGGAAATGAGCATCGAAGGTCATTACTTCCGTTTCGTCCACGTTGTATATTTCATCTTCAAAATAACGGCCAGCCGCGTTCTTCAAGGCATCTGTATAGAGTGGGTAGGCGTGCAAGGCAGCGAGATATTTGTTTTCGGAGGAGCGAATGTTAAAACGCTCTGCTGCTGTAAAGCCGACTTTTTCATAGTACCGTGGGTCACCACAGAGCAGAATGGCGCGGTGGCCTGCGTCTTTGGCGGTAGTGCAGGCATGTTCGATCAACATCCGTCCTATTCCTTTTCGTTGGAAAACTGGAAGTACGGCTATCGGTCCCAAGGTCAATACGTCATAGCGTTTGCCGTCATCTCCTAAGATGAACGATTTCATAAAAACTACAGAACCAATGATTTTTTTATTTGCCACAGCGACAAAATCCAATTCGGAAACAAAATTAGGCGAATTGCGCATCACGTGTAATAGGTAGTGTTCTGTGCATCCGGGAGAGTAGTGGTTCCAAAATGCTTCTCGTGTTACTTGTTCTGCCTCACTGTAATCCGCAGGCTGCTCTAAGCGAATTTGTATATCCATATTAGTTGATTTATTGTGAAACCCGGAACGAAGATAAGAAAAAATGGAAAGCGGGGCAAATTGCATCCTTTAAAATCTTACCGTAAACCGATGCATTCCTTTCTCGTACCGATAACTGACCGTCCACCCATGATATTCGCAGATGGCACGTACGATGGCAAGCCCCAAGCCGTTGCCTTTTACCTTTTCAGACGGACGGTAGAAGCGGTTGAATATCAGCCGGTCATCCAATGCTGGTTCATCGGATGTGTTCGATACCGTAAGTTCCCGGCCGGACACGGTAAGGTATATTTCACCTCCCGGGCGGTTGTATCGGACGGCGTTGACCACAAGGTTGTTCACGAGGCTTTCCAGCAAGGTGCGGTTGGCGCGGACGGTCAGGCCGCTGTTCGTAAGCTCTTCATAAAAGAAGATGTCCCCCGTGATGCTTTGCAGGAATGGAGCCTGCTCCTCGAGAAAATGGGCCAGGTTGATGTCCTCCATCTGTCCGTACTGGCGGTTGTCTATTTTGGCAAGCAACAGCAGGTTTCCTCCGGCAAACTCACGGCGGCGGATGATGGCGTAGATGCGCATCGAGAGTTCGGGCAGGTGGAAAGGCTTGGCAAGGTAGTCGTCCGCCCCGATTTCCAGTCCCCGCACCTTGTCGTCCAGCGAGTCTTTGGCAGACACGATGATGACCCCGACCGGATTCTGCCGCTTTCGTATCTCACGCAGGATGTCCAGCCCGTTACCGCCGGGCAGCATCAGGTCGAGCAGCACACAGTCGTAGTCATAAAGTCCGACCTTCTCCAGCGCTTCGGCGTAGGTGAAAGCCTGCTCGCACACATAGTTTTCGGAGCTGAGGTAGGCCACGATGCTGGCGGACAGTTCCCTTTCATCTTCGATGATCAGCAGTTTCATTTCAGTAACATAAGGATACTTCCGCCCGTAATCAGCAGCGCGCCCGCCACCACCCGCAGGCTGACCGGTTCCTTCAGAAACAGGAACGACAGGCAGATGGTGATGACGACGCTCAGCTTGTCTATCGGCGCCACGCGCGACACGTCGCCCGTCTGCAACGCCTTG
>DWYO01000052.1 GCA_019118725.1 Candidatus Parabacteroides intestinavium
GTCCGGTATATTCAATTGGGTTCTTGATGGCCTCCGGCGATTGTTAGTGCAAAAGCATTTCACATCCTCGCAAGTTGTCAAAGAGCAAGTTGAACTCTACAAGAAAGAATCTGACAGCGTGGCCATGTTTCTTGAAGAATATAGCTATTTAGCATCAAAAGAAAAATACTGTACGCTGAAAAGCATGTATAATGAGTACAAGTCATTTTCTATTGACTATGGATATAGGGCCGTATCGGCTCAAACGTTCTCTAAAAGATTGACAGCTAAAGGATATACCATAACTCGTAAGAATACCGGAAGGGTAGTATATACAGAAAGGAGGATGGATCTATGACGTATCAATTGGAGAAATACAATGGCAGAAGCAGCCGGCATGAGTGCCCGAACTGCCATGACAAGCATTCATTTGCCTTTTACGTTGATGAATCCGGCAATATGCTGGATAGGACTGTCGGACGGTGCAACCATGAGAGCGCGTGCGGCTACCATTACACACCCAAACAGTTTTTCACAGATAACCCGTGGCAGAAAAGCCATGCGAAAACACCGATTTTAAATACCCCAAAAACTGCGTATTTAAAACAGGCGGGGGAAATTCCATTCAAATATCTTAAACAAGCCGCAAGCTATAACAGTACCTTTGTCGAGTTCCTTTGCCGGATATTTGACCGATACACGCTGGAATCTCCTACCATAGAAAAATTAATGGAAGATTATGCACTGGGAGCGACTAAAGACAGGAGTGTGATCTATTGGCAGATCGACGCTAAAGGCAGAGTAAGAACGGGTAAGGTCATAAAATATAACCCGGAAACGGGACACCGTATCAAAGACGCAGGCGGCATTAATTGGGTCCATTCAATAATGAAGAAACAGAAGCTATTGCCGGACGATTATAACCTAACGCAATGTCTTTTCGGGGAACACCTGTTGACAATGTACCCAGACAGGGTAGTAGCATTGGTTGAAAGCGAGAAATCCGCGCTTATTGGTGCCGGGGTATTCCCTAATTACATTTGGCTGGCTACGGGAGGAAAATCCCAACTATCAATCGAAAAACTAAAAGTATTGGCTGGACGGACGGTTATCATGTTCCCGGATGTGGACGGCTTCGAATACTGGAAAGATAAAGCCAAAGAACTAAATGCAATCGGATGTAATGCGATTGTGTCCGACCTTTTAGATAAGAATGCAACAGAAGAAGAGCGGGCAAATAAGATTGATATTGCTGATTGGATTGTTGGCCAACTGCTGGAAGGTGTGGAAGAACAACACACTCCGACCCAGCCAAGCTGCGATAAAGAGGACACAACTATTATCCAATACTTTATGGGCATCAACCCACTAATAAGGAAACTGATAGATGAATTTGGATTAGTAACAGCCTAAACAAAAGAAATTTATGAAGCAAAAAGATATTGGTAAGGATATTCTATGCGTCCGGATGGATTGTAACATGAAGCAATTCGTTAAAGAACTGGCGGAGGAACTTAATTGTGACATATCCACAGCAGTCAGGTTGTGCATTCTTATAGCACGCAGAGCACTGGAGGATGAAGCAACGGGGAGAATAAAAGCACTCGACAAGCTAAATAAATAATTTTAAAAACAATCAACGTGATAATAAATTCATTTTATATTTATTGTGAATAAATATTTATTAAACACCCCTCCCCTATGATTTTTTTAAGTGAGGGAAGTGTTTAAACCATCACCGCCCTCATTTCACACGCACAGATAATTAAGATTTTTAAAAAGTATAGATATGAAAAAGTATATTTTTAAAATACCAGATTGGGTACAACCCGGAACAAAGCGATTTATTAAGTCAGTTATTAAAAGCATCAATCCCCAACCGGAGGACGAAGGGCTATTGATGAGCTTATGCGCAAATTACGATACAATGATTCAGGCACGGGACACAATAGCCAAAGAAGGTGTCTGTCTTATCCAGAACGGACGCACAGTAAGGCACCCGGCAACGGCCGTCTTGAAGCAATCGTCCGACTTGATAATAGCGATTTGCAAGAGTTTCAGATTGACAAGAAAGGAGGCCCCGGAAGGCTTCAACAAAGAACTTACGGAAGCTGACGCATTCTTTTTAGGCAAATGATATTCATATTATTATATATTGTAATCAAATGTATTACACGATTTCGGTATATAATAGAGGACACTAAAAAACTAATTTGATTTGAAATGAAAACAAACGAAGTAATTGCACGCTGGGCATTAGAGTTCAGCACTATGATCGAGACAATGGTTGAGGAATCCGGTTTAATATTGGCATCGTCAACGGATGTCGTTAACGCGGCTTTGCGTATGGTAGTCTATTCAAAACAGGACGTCCAAAGTAAAGAAGATATGGCAAAAGCCGTCCAAAAAGCGACTAAAAAGGTTATCAATTATTGGAAGACACAAGAAAAAATGTTGTGATTATGCGTGAAATAGAATACTGGAATGGCAAAAAAGAGTGCAATTCCGTTGAAGAAAGGCGTTCGGAATTGCGTAGATTGATGATGCAATCTGCGTCTGGCAGGGCTTTGTTGAACAAAGAAGAGCTCGAAAAACGGGTGAAGGAAAACAAGAATAAAAGAGAAACGGAAATCCGATCTTACTCTCCTTCCTTCAAACAAGAAAAGAGATACAGTATGACCGATGTGTTCCGTAACATGATAGAAGGCCAGGCATTACCTGCGGAAGCGAGAAGGTTTGATGAAGCCGGGGACAACGTTCTGGTACGTTCCGGCATCAATACCGGGTACGGCTTTCATTTGCCTTTGGAGACAAGGGATATTCAATCAAAGGATGTGCCTATCGCCTCGTTTATCGACAAATATAACAAGGCTATCCGTGATCGTCTCGTATTGTCACGGCTTGGGGCATCCTTATTGACCGTTACGGGGCGCTCTGTGCTTCCTACATATACAGGCAGTACAAGCACTTGGGAAGGAGAGATAAGCGCATCAAAGAACGGGAAAGGTACTTTCTCAAAGAAGGAACTTACCCCCAAGCGTATCACAACCAAATTAACCATATCCCGCCAATTGCTTAACCAAGGCGGCAACATAGATGATTTCTTGGTGGCGGACCTGTCAGAATCCGTTTCTGCGGCTTTGGAGGCGGCTGTATTCGGTAAGCATGAGCATACGGACATTATGCCGGACGGGTTATTCACCGGAAAGAGCATTTCTCCAGAATTGGCAGGGCACAGTGCAGTATTGGACATGGAGAGCGATGTCAAGCATAACGGGCAACCGATGGCATTCTGTATGCACGGGACGGCAGAGAAAATGCTTAAGGCGGCACCCAGAGGTAACAGCACGGTCATCAATAGCAACTTGTGTGATGATTACCCGTATATTACTACGGATGTTGTACCTACATTTGACGGTACTAATACCGGTTATGGCATTATTTTCGGACGCTGGTCTGATTTTGTCATAGCTCAGTGGGGCGGGATCGAAATACTGTTCAATCCCTACACCAAGGCGACAACGGGTGAATGTGA
>DWYO01000053.1 GCA_019118725.1 Candidatus Parabacteroides intestinavium
ATTGCAATCGGTTAAAGTTAAGCTCTGAATAAAATAATTGTAATGAAATTATTTATATTATTATTAAATAGTTATATTTAACCGAATAATTATGTTTTTCATGATTAGATTCATGGTTAACAAATTATTAAGAATGGCTGTAGATGTGAATCTGTGGCCATTCGCTTTTTTCAGCTCTTGAATAATAAGAAATTGTAAACTAAAAAGACTTGTATTATGATAAAGCATATTTTTTCAGGCATTGCCTTGTGCGCCATGGGATTGCTGGTCTCGTGTGAGGATAGTGATTTGCCCGGATTAGGAAAAGAGGCAAACACCACATTTAGCGGAGATAAATTGGTCCTGACCTACGGTGGAAGTGCGATGCAGGGGAAGCAAATCAAATTCCATACTTATGATGGCGAGAAAGCTTCTATCGAGATGAGTGGGGTATTGGACTTGGCGGCTCTGTTTCCCTCCGAGAATCTTCCGGAAATCGGCCTGCTGGCTCCCGGGGTGGTTCCAGGCGAGATCATCACCCAGCTGGATAATGTCCCGTTGACATTGGGAGCTGACGGGAGCACCTATTCTTTCTCGGGTACCGATACGAGCAACGGACGTGAATTGACCTATAGCGGTCAGGTTTCGGCCGATCAGATGACGATGGATATCCAGGTGAAGATGCCCGATGATAACCTGACGGGTACATGGAACCTCGCTTCGGGGCAATCTCTTACGATGGTATGGGATTCGGACGCAACGATAGACTTGGGAGGAAACGCTATTTCGACCAGCATGGTGGCTTCTATGGCGGGTCCCTTATTGTCTCAATTGATAGCCGATAAGGTTCAGACCTTCTCTTTCCATGAAGATGGAAACATCGTGCTCTCGTATAAGAAGAGTGGATCAGACTCGTGGCAGGACTCGCCTCTCAATATGGCGCAATACTACCTGAAAGACGGGAAATTGTACGTCCAATTGAATGCATCGGAGATTATTTCCACGATAACCCGCACGCGTGCCGGCATTCTGGATATGGTCGGAATGCTTGGCGATTTGGTTTCATACCTCTCTGAGGGGATTCCCTTGAAGTATGAGCAAGCCGGGGATGGTTCGGTCACACTGACCCTTGCTACCGAGGATGCTAAAGCCCTCTTGAAACTCTTAACGATCGATTTTGTTTCGGATAAGATTGTGAGCGCTCTTCCGGAGAACGCTCAATCTATTGTCCAACCGGTACTTGAAAAGCTTCCGGATTTATTGGATGCGACAACTACTTTGGAGATTGGGTTGAAGGTGGAGAAATAAACTCCCCTTTCAACATTCTTCCGGCTATGCGTGCGGCTTCGGCCACATACCTTCCACACGGGCGTTTCGCATAATACTCAGGAGTGCGTAGGGAAGGAGCTGGGTCCCGTTGGGCGGCAGCTGCGGCCGGAAGCAAATCTCGGCATACGATAGTGCCATACTTCTCTTTGAAGAGGCCGGCCATCTTCTGGACCATACCATAATTGCGTGTCCGTGCCTCTTGGTCTTTCGGGTCAACGACCGGATACCGGAATCCGGCCAGCATACACATCGCGCTGATAGTCCCGCACACCTCGCGCATACGCCCCATTCCTCCTCCAAACGAGACCGACATACACTTGGCGGTTTCCAGGTCTAAGCCTAACAGGTCATAATACGTCAGAAAAACCGATTGTGCGCAGTTATACCCCGCGTTGAAATTATCGATAGCTTGCTGGGCACGCTCTTCGATATCAAAATCCATATCTTTCACCATGGCTTAACATTCATAATCCACACAAGCCCGGTCGGCTTTTACCGGACCGATGATGCCCTTGGCCACCGCAACGTGCTCCGGATGGTTGGCATAGGTATTGACATCCTCCAACGAATCCAATTCGGTGATCAGAATGAGGTCCCAAGTCTCCTCCGGATTGCAATTAAACTTCACCTCAATCCGTTTCAACACCTCTATTTTATCTTTCAAAGCCTCCAGTTTCGCTTTGATCTCATCCAATTTCGCCAGCTTTTCGATAGGAGAGGCGAACTCCTTCAGTTTGAACATAACAATGTGTCGTACCATATAGTTAAATTTTTTAGTTGGCGAGGCTCCAGTTTGACAAGGCCTTGCTCTGCCCCGTATCCGTAGCCTTTTCTAATATTCCAAATAAGAATCCTTATAACCCAAGAAATAGAGGATTCCGTCTAATCCGATGGTAGAGATGGACTGTTCGGCGGTAGCCTTGACCTTCGGTTTCGCATGAAAAGCGATACCCAGTCCTGCGATACTGATCATAGGCAGGTCATTCGCGCCATCACCTACCGCTACGGTCTGTCTCAAGTCCACATTCTCCACTTGAGCGATAAGGCGGAGCAACTCCGCTTTGCGCTTTCCGTCCACGATTTCACCCACATGGCGCCCGGTCAGTTTCCCGTCCACCACCTCCAATTCGTTGGCATAGACATAGTCGATACCGAATTTCTGCTTGAGATAATTCCCGAAATAGGTGAACCCTCCGGACAGGATGGCAATCTTGAATCCTACCTTTTTCAATATACGCATCAACCGGTCGGCACCCTCCGTAATCGGCAGGTTCTCGGCAATCTCCTGCATGACCGATACATCCAGTCCTTTCAATAAGGCACAACGCTTCTTAAAGCTCGTAGAGAAATCAATCTCTCCGCGCATAGCCGATTCGGTGATGGCCTTGACCTCATCGCCTACACCCGCGCGCATGGCCAGTTCGTCAATGACCTCTGTTTCGATCAATGTAGAATCCATATCGAAGCAAATCAGCCGGCGCATGCGCCGGTACATGCTATCCTCCTGGAAAGAGATATCCACCTGCAACTCGGCGGCCAGTTTCAGGAAATCCGCCTTCATCTGCTCTTTATCCTTCGGGGTGCCACGCACCGAGAACTCCACGCTGGCCTTTGGCGTGCGGGCATTCTCGTCCAACGGGATGCGCCCCGTCAATCGCTTGATGTCATCAATATTCATATCCTGCTCGGCGATAATCCGGCTCACTCCGGCTATCTGCTTGGCGGTCAGCTTCCGGCCTACAATCGTGACGATATACCGGTTCCGTCCCTGCATTCCGACCCATTGCGTATATTCCTCCTCCAGAATCGGTTTGAAACGGATGTTCACCCCCAATTCATAGCTCCGGAACAAGGCCTCTTTCATGATGTTTCCCGAAATGGACGAATCACATTGGAACAGAATCCCCAACGAGAGATTATTATGTATGTCGGCCTGACCGATATCCAGGATAATAGCGTTGTTTTGCGCCAGGATATCCGTCAGTATAGCGGTTACTCCCGGACGGTCGGCCCCGTTGATGTTCAGTAATATAAGTTCTTTATTTATTCCCATGGTTAAAACTCTTTCCCACAAAAGTAGTTATTTTTTTAGAAACATAAGAAGCTGTTTTCAAACTTCCTCCAAAATCTTCTCCAAAAACCTGCGGGTCATTTCAGCGGGGTTATCGGCACGGATGATGGAACCGGATATCGCTATCCCATGTACACCGGCCTTCATCAGGTCGGGGATATCCTCCAGCTCTATGCCGCCAATGGCATAGATCGGCAGGTGGATTCCGGCTTCTTCGCATTGGCTGATGATTCTCCGGTACCCCTCCAGGCCTAAAATCGGGCTTAATCTCTTTTTGGTTTGGGTGAAGCGAAACGGCCCCAGTCCGATATAGGAAGCCCCCGACCGGGCAGCCTGCCGGATATCTTCGAAGGTATTGGTGGTTGCACCGATAAGGAAATCCTTTTCACGATGAGCTTTCCGTACCACCTTCCAGGCTTCGTCTACCGGCATATCGTTCTTTCCCAGATGAACCGCATCCGCCCCGATTTCCAGCGCGATGTCCACGTTGTCATCCACACAAAGCACCCCGTTCTTTTGCCGGCACAACTCGGCCAGTCGGTGTGCCATTTCCCGGTCCAGCCCCTCTTTTTGGCGAAGTTGCACCCAGCTTCCTCCCCCTTCCAGGAAGCGTTTCGCCTCCTCGTAATCCGTATATGTTTCCGTTTGATGAGTAATTAGCATCAGGCGATTTGCACCTTCGAATTTTGTGTTCATATCTGTTCTGTAGCTTGTTTCAATAGATTATACTGTTTCAGCACCACCTCCTCCTGAGGATTTTTCCCCCATAGGGCACCCAATACCGCCACTCCGCCGAAGCCCAATCCCTTCAGCCGGAGGATAGTATGCGTGTCCATTCCCCCTAAAGCGATGATCCGTGGGGTGATAATGCCGCGTTCCGTGGCCTCTCCCAATACCTCCGGGGGGAACCCTTCGCCATATCCCTCTTTCGAGATACTCGGGAAAATAGGGCTGAGAAACAGGTAGTCCAGTTTCTTATAACGTTCCAGCTCTTCCAGCGAATGGCACGAACGGCTGACGCTTCCGGTGAATCCGGCCGGGACTTCGGGATTCCTTCGGTTCAGGTGTACGCCACCGAGGGCAAACTCCGGAGCCAGATCGAAGTGATCATGCAAGATAACTTGTGGGTAATAGGCCGGTTCTATCTGCCCCAATAAGGCGTGTAGTTGGGATTTACCGGCTTGCGGCTTGCGCAAATGCAATAGCTGTAGCCCTTCACCGAACAGCCGGTTAATGATGGCCGCCTCATCCGCAAACAGGTAGGGGGTAGTAATGGCAATCAGTCGTTTCATTTCTCCACACTCTGTTTAACCAACTTCTGGGGGGAATAGAAATGATTTACCGGTCCGTGTCCGTGCCCTGCCATCACCTCTTTGCCCGCGCGGAGAGCTTCCGCCAGGTATTTTTCCGCTTTACTTACGGCATCGGGTAGGGGATATCCCAGTGCCAGGCAGGCCGCAATGGCCGATGAGAGAGTACATCCCGTCCCATGTGTATTGCGTGTGTCAATCGTCTCATGGACAAATCCGACCGGTTTCTCTGTCGGGATATAAAGTCGGTCCGTTTTCTGCTCGCCTTCCAGATGCCCGCCTTTAATCAGCACCGCCCGGCATCCCATTTCCAGCAATCGCCCGGCAACTCCGTCCATATCCTCCGGCGTATGAAGCGGCATTCCGCTCAGATGCTCCGCTTCCGGCACATTAGGGGTCACCAGATATACCTGCGGAAAGAGCGACTTTACGATTTCCGCTATCGCGTCATCCTGCAACAATTTGCTTCCACTGGTCGAAATCATTACGGGGTCTAACACCACCCACCGCGGGCGATAACGCTCCAGCAACTCGGCCACCAGGCGTACCGTTTCGGCTTCGTAAAGCATTCCGATCTTCACGGCATCGATGGTAAAATCGTCAAACAGCGCCTCGATTTGATCCCGTATCACCTTTGTTTCGACCGCCTGTACGCTTCTTACGCCTAATGTGTTTTGAGCCGTCACGGCGGTAATGGCCGACATCCCGTACACCCCCAAGGCTGAAAATGTCTTCAAATCTGCTTGGATACCTGCCCCTCCGCAACTATCCGACCCGGCTATGGTAAGTGCCGTGGCATACCTGTGCAAATCTATCATCTCCCCTGTATTTCCCATATCTTCACGTGTCCTGCGGAACCGGGCAATCTGTTGGTGCGCAAAAATAAACGGATTGTCTGTTCCCGATTGACGAATACAAAGATATGAATAAGTTTTGAACCTTGCAAGAGGTGGAATTTGTAAAGTGTTTAACTTGTTAATAGAAAGGATGTTTGTTTCTTATCTCTTGTCAACTTGCTTGAGTTTACAAAAAGTTGAATTCACCTTA
>DWYO01000054.1 GCA_019118725.1 Candidatus Parabacteroides intestinavium
GAAAAGGGATATTTTCATATCTTTATGATAAAAAGTCAAGTTATGAAACGTAATAAATCAGACAATTAAATTTATAATTTGTTGATATTTTACACATTTTGTTGTAATTTTGCAGCCGCACTAAAGAAAAACGCCGAAGTATTTTAGGTTAAATTTTAGGTTTCCATAGATATGTTTGGCATTTAGTGTACAAAAAAGACTGAGTTCGGGAAGAACTACGTCTTTCGATCAACGAATGTTATGTTAAACAAATAAGTGTATTTATGATGAAAAGGTTTACTCTGACTGCTGCAAGTCTGTTGTTTGGCTTAACGGCAGCAATGGCTCAGGACACAAAGGTTACCGGTCATGTGGTCGATGAAAACGGCGATCCGGTAATTGGCGCTACAGTCCTTGTGAAAGGAACTACACTCGGTACGGTTACCGATTTTGACGGTAACTTCACGCTGGATGTTCCTTCGGAACACAAACACCTCCAGATTTCTTACGTAGGTATGGAAACCCAAGAAGTACGCGTAGCTTCTCAAATAAACATCACGTTGGAATCTGACTCCCAAGCTTTGGACGAAGTGATGGTCGTAGCATACGGTACGGCTAAGAAGTCTTCTTTCACCGGTTCAGCTTCAAACATCAGCAATGAAAAGTTGGAACTTCGTCCTATTACTAACGTTTCAAAAGGTTTGGAAGGTCAAACTACCGGTTTGTTGACAACTTCTGGTTCCGGTCAGCCGGGTGAATCTTCAAAGATTGTAATTCGCGGTTACGGTTCTATCAACGCTTCTCAGGATCCGTTGTACGTAGTAGACGGTATTCCTTACGATGGCGACTTGTCGTCTATCAATCCTTCAGATATCGAATCAATGACTGTCCTGAAGGATGCTTCGGCAGGTGCCTTGTATGGTGCGCGTGGTGCGAACGGTGTCGTTATGATCACAACCAAGCAGGGTAAAGAAGGTAAGACCTCTGTAACCTGGCGTTCTACGGTAGGTTGGTCGTCAAGAGCATTGCCTGAGTACCAGATGGTAGACCAAAAAGATTTTGTACAGTTGACTTACGAATCTTTGCGTAACGGATATGTATATAATAATGGATATAACTGGTCAGACGCTGAAGCGATGGCACGTGCCAACTTAGGCGCTACATTAGGTGGTGAATTATACAACCCGTTCAAGAACTACACATGGGACAACATGATTGACCCGGCAACCGGTATGGTTCGTCCGGATGCTCAGTCGGTTTGGGATGAAAGATGGATGGATCAGCTCTTAAAGAACAACGCATTCCGTCATGAACATCAGCTGAGCGTAAACGGCGGTAACGAAAAAACCAAATATATGTTCTCTTTGGGTTATCTGAACGAAGACGGTATCTTGGTGACTACCGGATTCCAGCGTTACAACGCACGTGCTAACGTAAACTCAAAGATTACCGATTGGTTCACAGCTTTTGCAAACACTTCTCTTTCTCACTCCATTCAGAATTATAGCGATTATGACGGTTCTTCAACGTCCAACGTTTGGTATTCTTCCCAGTTTGTATCACCGTTGCTTCCGATATATATCAAAGACGAGAACGGTAACAATGTATTGGACGCAAACGGCAATCCGCAATTAGACTACGGTGAGAACGGACGTCCGGGTAGCTATAACGATTACAACCCGTTAGGAGGTCTGCTGGATGATAAATCCAATATCAAGAACGATGTTGCCGGTGTACGTACGGGTATCACCTTGGGTTCAGACAATGAAAACTTCGGCGTGTTCCAGGGCATCAAACTGAATGTGAACTTCGGTGTGGACTACCGCAGCCAGAACAGAATGTCTTATATGAATATGTACCACGGAAACCAGGCAGCGGCCGGAGGTCTGTTGACAAAGAGTAACTCGCGTATGCAAAGTTACACCTTCAACCAGTTGTTGACGTGGAACCGTTCGTTCGGTTTGCACAACATCGATGTGATGGCCGGTCATGAGTTCTACGCTTACAAATATGAATACCTGGAAGCAGGTAAGACAAACCTGGTGGATGGTATCTTGGAATTACGTCCGGGTACAACGATGTACACCGCCGATTCTTATACCGACAACTACCGTATCGAATCATGGATGGGACGTATCAACTATAACTACGATGAGAAATATTACTTCTCGGCATCTATCCGTACAGATGGTTCTTCCCGTTTCTACAAAGACAACCAATGGGGTACTTTCTGGTCATTGGGCGGTAACTGGCGTGTATCGAAGGAAGCCTTCATGCAGGACATCGATTGGATTAACAACTTATCCGTTAAATTGAGCTACGGACAGCAGGGTAACGATAACATCTTAAACTCTGACGGTTCAAGTAACTTCTATTTGTGGCAGAGCCTGTATGATTTGGGATGGCCGAACCAGAACCAGATCGGTGGTATGGTAAGTTCGTTGGAAAACCGCGATGTAACCTGGGAAAAGAACGGTAACATGAACGTAGGTATCGAAGCGACTTTATTCGACAGCCGCATCAGCTTGAACGCTGAATATTATAATAAGAAGACTGTGGATATGTTGCTTTCTTACCCGATGGCTACTTCTACCGGTTTCAATGGTTACAATGCCAACGTAGGTAACATGCGCAACAGTGGTTTCGAATTCGAATTGCGCGTTACTCCGATCAAGACCGATGACTTCCAGTGGAATGTTACCTGGATGGGATCTACGGTAAACAACAAGGTATTGAAGCTGACTGGCGAATCGGATGAAATCATCAGCGGTGTGTTCAGCATCAAGGAGGGTATGCCGTTGAATACATTCTATATGGCTAAGACGGCTGGTGTTGACCCGGCAACCGGTGCACAGTTGTATTGGGTTTATGACCTTGACGAAAATGGAAACATGACGAATGAACGTATCAGTAGCGATTACACAAAAGCTGCAAACAGCAAATATTATCTGGGCAGCCGTATTCCGGACCTGTATGGTAGCTTGAGTACAGACTTCTCTTGGAAAGGCATCGATCTGGCTATCTTGACAACCTACTCTATCGGTGGTAAGATTTACGATGGTCTGTATCAAGGCTCGATGGAGAATATGTATTACAACAATGCATGGAACGAACACGCTTTGCGTCGTTGGCAGAAACCGGGCGATATCACGGATGTTCCGCGTATCGAAGTGGCCAGCTCAAACGCTACATCAGACCGCTTCCTGATCAACGCTTCTTACTTCACGATTAAGAACATTACATTAGGCTACACCTTGCCGAAGTCTTGGATGACGAAAGCCGGTATGAATTCTGTACGTGTATTTGGTTCTGTGGATAACTTGGCTATCTTCAGCCACCTGAAAGGTATGGACCCGCAGTACAACTTTGCCGGACAGACTGATTACAGCTATTCGCCAAACAGAACATTCTCATTTGGTGTAGAAGTTAATTTCTAATTCAATAAAAAATAGACAGAAAAAGATATGAAAAAGATATTCAAATATGCATGTTTCGGATTGATTGGGTGCATGACTTTGACCTCTTGCTTGGATAGCGCGTTGGAGACCTCTCCGACCGACTCTATGTCCGGAACAGGACTGTTGGCAAACGCCAATGCCGCATTGGTTCCGCTGAACGGTGTGTACCGTTCGATGTATGCTTCTTGGTCTCCGGCCGGAAATACCCACCAGAGCTTTGGTATCAGTTCTTACAACCTGATGGCCGATGTAATGGGCGATGACTTTATTCAGGCTGCTCAGGGTAGCGGTTGGTTCTGGTATGACTGCTTATACATGGTAAAAGACAGATATACTTCTACTTCTTGGCGTTCTTACGATTTGTGGAACTGCTACTATACGTGGATTTCTAACGCCAACTACATTTTGGACGCTGAAGAGACAATGGAAGGCGAAGAGGCTGACGTAAATTATGTAATAGGTCAGGCATACGCTATCCGCGCTTATTCTTACTTTATGTTGGCACAATCTTTTGCACGTACCTACAAAGGTCACGAGACTGAACCGTGCTGTCCGATTTATACGGAACCGACTGTTGCCGGTACACAAGGTAAGCCGCGTGCTACGGTACAGGAGGTATATGACCAAATTTTAGCTGACATCAATAAAGCTGTAGAATTGCTGAACGGTACAACCCGCCAGCATATAAGCCATATCGATTATTCCGTAGCTCAAGGCATCCGTGCCCGTATCGGTCTGGTAATGGAAGATTGGAATATGGCTAAAACTGCTGCCAAAGAAGCTATTGCAACCAGTGGTTGTGAGGTGATTCCTGTAGAAGATTTCATGGGATTGAATAGTACAACTGCAGCTAATGTAATGTGGGGCGCAGCCATCAACTCGGATCAATCGGGTATGTACGCCAGCTTCTTCTCACACATGGACCAGGACGGAACCGGTTATGCAAACGGTGGAGCATACAAGGAAATCAACAAAATCCTGTATGACGGAATGGCACAGAACGATTCGCGCCGTGCTTGGTGGGATCCGACTGATGAGCGTAACGAGGATTTGGGCTATATGCAGAATAAATTCCGTTTCGCCGATACACAAACTTGGACCGGCGATTACATCTGGATGCGTGTTGAAGAAATGTATCTGACTGCTGCTGAGGCCGAATGCCGCTTAGGAGAAGAGGCTGCTGCTAAAGAAGATCTGTCTGCCGTAATGAGCCAGCGTGTAGAGGGCTATACTTGCACGAAGACCGGAACGGCTTTGGGCAAACTGACCAGCGATGTAACCGGTTCGTTATTGGAAGAAATCATCACGCAGCGCCGTATCGAGCTTTGGGGCGAATTCGGACGTATCTATGATATCCGCCGTCTGAAACAGGGATTCGTTCGTACTTCGGAAATGGGCTGGCCGTTGGATGCCCAGTTGACGAACCGTCCGACAGACGATCCGGAATGCTATATGTGGGTATTGACGATTCCGCAGACCGAATTTGACGGAAATGCAAGTTTGAATTTGGCAACAGACCAGAATCCGGTTGGTGATACAAAATAATCTAAAAAATAGAAAGCAATGAAAGTAAAAGGATATTTATTCGGATTAGGTATCGCAATGATGGCATTGTTCTCATCTTGCGAAACTGAAAATGAAAAAGTAGTGTTTGAGGAAACAAACATGGGCGTAGCTTTTGAATTCGCCGCTCAGGATGTTACTTTCCCAGCAGAAGGTTATGAAGGGTTCGATGTGGAAATCATCCGTGCACAGACGGCTGAAGCTGCAACGGTTCCATTGATTGCAACAATGGCTGACGGCTCTGCGGTTCCTGCAGAAATCCAAATTCCGTCTGAGGTCTCTTTTGAAGCAGGCGAAGGCCGCAAGACGTTCCATGTAACTGTAGGTGACATCGAATCGGGTATGGATTATGATGTGAACATCACGGTCGATGAAGCTTACGCTTCTTCTTTTGAAAATGCTGTTACAACGAAGACCATCACGATTTACCGCGATTATACGTACAGTCCTATCGGTACAGGTCATGTAGTTTCTGCATTTGCAGGCGGTGAAGGCGATTGCGAGTTCGAGAAGGCTGACAACATCACTTGGTATAGAGCTGTTGCTCCGTATGAAGAGGGCTATGACTTAGTATTCCAAGTTCAGGAAGACGGCAAGACGGTTGTTGTTACCAGCCAACCGGTCATCAGCAACTATGGTGATTACGGCGAAGTATCGGTTGACGGACAGGGCGAATTGGTTGACGGTGTAATCACAGTCAGCTTAGAGTTCACCGTAAGCGCAGGTTCTTTCGGCGCATTCGAAGAAGTATTTACATTGCCGGCAGAATAATAGCTGGAGATTTGTAACATAATAACTGATGCGGTAAAGTGGAATATGGAGAAACATTCCATCTTTACCGCATCTTCTTTTTATATATAACTGAGCCTGCTTTCCTTCTTATCCTTTCAAGAATCCCTGTTCTTTTAAGGTCTGTAATAAGGTTTCCGAGAATTTCTCATTGTTTTCTTTCGGATAACGCAGATCGGTGAAGACCTGAGCCAGCGTTTCTTTATGATTGATGCGGACAAAGTGCTTGTTGACTTCCAGCTCCTCTTTTTCCTTATAGAAACGGTCAATAGATTCAGGCGTATAATCTGTATAGTGCCCAATATGCAGAATAGCGTCCAACGGCAAACGCTCGGATTGCTCCGGAAGCGGGTCTTGCGGATATCCCACCGTAAGGGTAACTATCGGGACAACCAGCTTCGGCAGGGAAAGAATCTTGATGATTTCACCGGCATTATAGGCCGTAGTCCCCAAATAGCAAAGTCCTAATCCGCGCTCTTCGGCCGCTTCTGCAAAAGCTTCCGCAAAAAGCATCGCGTCAATGGCCGCAGCAATAAACATTTGCAAATTGTCAAAGCCTGCCTCAGCCTTCCGTTGTTCCGCCCATTTCACAAAACGATTGACGTCGGCACAGAAAGTCAGGACTACCGGTGCAGAGGTTATCATAGGCTGATTAAAATGAGCCGGAGCCAACTGCTCTTTTCCTTCTTGATCTCGCGTCACAATAACACTATACAATTGCATATTCCCGGTGTTAGATGCCCTTGATGCCACTTCCAGCAACTCATTCAGCAACTCGTCCGAAACCGGTTGGGAGGTATATTGGCGGATTGTCCGCCGCTTTTTCATACATTCAATCATATTATCCTTCTTTTTTGTTGTATTATTTATGAATTGTCCTATTCCTTTTTGCAAAAATAGGAGTTATCTCCTAAAGCACCCATTGTTTCCGAAAAAATATCAGCTATTTTCAAAAAATTATCGGTTGCTTTTCCGATATTCTTTTTTTTGCTATTTTTGAATCACGGTTCGTTGGTGAACCGCCAATTGTTTAACAGGTATAAATATTTGAAGTTATGATCAGATTGAATGTATTTGTCCAAGTCAGCGAGGCTAATCGCGCACAGGTGTTGGATGCAGCCAAAGATTTAGTAGCACAATCTTTAAATGACAAGGGGTGCGTGGCGTATGACATATTCGAAAGCGCAACACGCCCTGACGTATTGATGATTTGTGAAACCTGGAAAGACCAGGCTTGCTTGGACGTCCATCAAGCAGCTCCTCATTTCACCACTTTAGTCCCGAAAATTCAGGAATTGGCCGAAATGAAAATCGAAAGCTTTGAATTTTAAAAAATAGGAAAAGATTGAGAATTGAAAATAAAGTACTTCTTACTAATTTTCAATTCTCAATCTTTTTTTTTCAATTCTATCAAAGGTCTTTCAAAAGAACATGCTCATTGCTTCGAACCATCTCCTCCCGGGTTTTCAAAAGCGTTTTCCATTCTTTATTAAACACCCCTTTCGTGTCAATCTTGAAATTTTCCGAACCGAACTGGTCTATCTTTTCAAACAACAGGCTGACGCTGATTTGATTGATATCCATCGCCGGCTGGTAATGAATCACACGATCATCATTGCCTACTACTACCTCCGTTATAATCTTCAATTCTGTCAGCATATACAAAATTTGTGTTGTCACGCGAATCGGAATCCGGTAGGAATCTGAAAGCTCATCAGCCGTATAGGGCTTCTCCCCATTTGCGAACCGTTTGATAATCAGTGATGCGATCAGCAAGGTCAGAAAATCCTTATACCGCCGGCTGATATTCTTGCTATCCCGTTCAAAACTGAACTTCTTCACATTCTGAGAGGCATACGAAAGTTCTGCTCCAAACAGGCAGATCAGCCACGATAATTGCAACCAAAGCAACAACAAGGGTAAAGCGGCAAAGCTTCCGTAGATGGCATTATATTTACTTACCCAAATCTGCCCGCTGATATAGACCAACTGGAAAAACTGGAAAGCACATCCTGCTATGATTCCGGCTATCAACCCATTGATGACCTTCACCTTCGTATTCGGCAAAGCGATATACAAACCGGCAAATGCCAACGAAGTAAACACATAGGGCGTAATGTGCAGGCATAGCTCTACTATCGGTGTAAGGAAAACATAATGCTGAAGGAAAGAGTTTTGCAAAGTCGAGACAAAAATAGCGATACCGCTTGATGAGGTCATCAATATTGGCAGAATAACAAACAGGGCCAGATAGTCGGATATTTTCCGAAACCAAGGGCGAGATTTGTTGATTTGCCAAATATCGTTGAAAGTATCTTCAATAGAAGATATCAGACTGATTACTGTATATAACAAGAGAATCAAACCGATACCAATAATCACACCGCCTTGTGCCTGAGCAAGGTAACTTTCCACAAACTCGAATGCCTTATCGAGTTCCATCTGATGGCCGGGGAAATAGTCCAAGAGGGCATCACGCACCGTATTCTGAAAGCCGAACCCCTTCGCTATGCCCAACAATACGGCAAGCAAAGGTACAATCGCCAGCAACGTATTGTAGGTCAATGCCGATGCCCTGGTCTGGAGATTCTCGTTTTGGAATCCGCGAATAGCCAGAATCATAGTCTTGATGGCATTGATATAGATTTCCTTCAGGCCACTCACCTCATTTTCCGTGATACGCCAAATGTCATACGTCACAAAGTGAATTGCCCAATTCAGAAACGCTTTTAACCGCTCGATGCGTGATATTTCTTTCTTTTCCTCCGTCATGTGGGCAAAGATACAAAATATCGCAGACTTTGGAAAAACATAGGCATAATCGTTGGCGTTTATGCCTATCTTTCCTTCCGTTTATGCCTATAAACCAAAACGATTTAAGGCATAAATCAAGGACGGGGACTTTTGCACCGGATAATCACAATGACCGGATTATCGTCTTCGTCCATTTTATCGACAATCTCTTTCAACTTTCCCTGCAATTTTCCCTCTTTATTGGCTTCCACCAGTTCGTCTGCGGCTAAAGACTGGCAAAAAGGAACTTCCGGATTAAGAGGCTGAGAACTGAGATCGAACCACTTGTCTTCAAAATCCCGGAAACCAAGTCTGGATTGAGAGATAGAACGATCCTGTTTATCATACACCAGATCGGTAGAAGGGAATCCTTTAAAGGTTTTCAAATCTACCTCTTTCTTTTGTGTCCGCATAAAGATATAGCGGTCTGTCACCCAAGTCGGATAGAGAAACACCTGCGTTTCCATCTCATGAATAGAAGGAGTCCGGGCGATGAAAGAAGCCAATACCCCGTCTGATGTATATCGGTATATGGTATCTGCTGATGTTTTGGTCAGAATAAAATCCGCTTGCGCAGGTACGGTCAAGTAATAAATAGGAGTTATACTCAATTCTCCTTGAGTAAATACCGGTGTTGCCAGTTTCCGGAAAGGAATCGATATCTCTTTTACCAAACTTCCATCCTCCTTGGAAATCAGGATATGCGAAGCCCTCTCATTGTCCCCCTCAGCCGGTTGTTTATAGCAAAGCAAGTGCGCCTTGTCGTAATTGAGTACCTCCGTATAATAAGTAGAATCGAGAGTTTTGAAAGTACGTTTGAAATGGCCTTCTAAATCATAAACCAAAATCTTCCGCGCCGAATAATCCATGACAAACAATTCGTTCCGTTCTTCGTCCGGCAAAACCTCGGTAGCGGAAACATACTCCTGCCCGCTCTGCCCTTTGTGGTTAATCTTGCGGATGCCCTTCCCCGTAGACCGGTCGAAAAGGAAGATATCTCCGCTACCACCCCAATTGGTAGTAACAATCAGGCTCTTGCTGACGCCCTTCACTATTCCGTGGGTTATGAATGTATCGGTTGTTTCCAACGGGACATACTCCACATCCGCCATGTCTTGTATATACAACTCTTTCTCCGGGTAATCTGCGGTAACATCTACCGTAATACACGCATCTGTCTGGGGCTGACTACCTCCGTCACAACCGATCAGCAGCGTGGACAATAAAACAAATGCAGAAACAAATTTTCCTTTCATGGTGTTTTTTTTTGTCAAACATATCCTATTCGCAAAGGTAATCCTCCGAATTGAA
>DWYO01000055.1 GCA_019118725.1 Candidatus Parabacteroides intestinavium
ATCGGACGTAAAAAAAACAGGTAGAACTACTTTTGTATATTTACTTCGGTTAGAAAAAACTCATGAACTGATAAACTTACAAACTTAAAGAGTACTATATGCCGAAAAAAGTAAAACTGAAAGTTCATGGATTGACTGCCAGCCAGATACACGCCGGTGCTTACGCACTGCTTCTTGCTGAAGAAAACGGTCCCCACCGGATTCCGATTATTGTAGGAACCACCGAGGCGCAGTCTATCGCAATTGCTTTAGAAGGAGTAATCCCGCCACGCCCTTTAACCCACGATTTGTTTATGACATTCACCCATTCATTCGGAATTTTGTTGCAGGAAGTGTTCATCTATCGTTTTTCGGATGGTATTTTCTATGCGGAAATGGTGCTGTTTGATGGCGAACGGCAGGTGCGTATCGACTCGCGGACATCAGACGCGATCGCCATTGCTTTGCGCCTGCATGCGGAAATCTATACGACAGAAGAGATAATCGCGGAGTGCGGGTTGCTTCTTGAAGATGAACCGGGGGATACAGAAGATGATTTATATGCAGATTTGGAGGATGAACTGCTGGAAGAACTCTTTGATGATGAAGATTTTGATGACGATTTGGATGACGATTTTGATGACGAGGACGATGAGCTGGAGATAGATAGCATTACACCCTCATTTTTCCAGACCGGGGCCGCGATGAAAGAATGGCTTTCGTCTTTGTCGGTACCGAATCTGAAAGCAAGGTTGCAGCAAGCGATTGAAACCGAGAATTATGAACATGCGAAAATTTATAAAGACGAATTAAAACAACGAGGAGAAGATTAATTGTTTATGGTTGAATCTGCAGGATTTGGAATCATGTCTCTCGGAAGAGGCATCTTAGGCATCTTGGCGGTATTGCTGATATGCTATTTGTTAAGTTATAATCGGAAACAAATCGATTGGAAGCTGGTAGGCGGAGGGTTGTTGATTCAGATAGCCTTGGCCCTGTCTATCCTTTACGTTCCGGTTGTCGGGGATATATTTAAGTCGTTGGGGATAATCTTTGTCAAGATTATGGACTTCACGAATGCCGGATTGGAGTTTCTGTTAGGCCCGTACGCCTCCAAGTCGGCGGGATTCAGCTTCTTGTTGCATTCCCTCCCCATTGTAGTATTCTTTTCGGCTCTGGTCTCCATCTTCTATTATTGGGGGATTATCCAGCGTGTAGTAGGGGCGTTATCCTGGCTGCTGCGCAAGGTGATGAATATTTCAGGGACGGAAGGACTGGTGGCTTGCGGAAATATCTTTCTGGGAATGACCGAATCGCCGGTATTGATTAAGAACTACTTGCCGACGATGAACCGTTCCGAGCTGTTTCTGGTTATGGTCTCCGGAATGGGAACGATAGCCGGTTCGGTGATGGGAAGTTACGTGGGCATGCTGGGCGGAACCGATCCGGCGGCCCAACAGATGTTTGCGACCCATCTGCTTTCGGCATCCGTAATGGCCGTCCCCGGGTCTATTGTAATAGCCAAAATGCTATGTCCGCAGACCGAGCCCATCGAAAAAGAGTCATCGGCCGAATGGGGAGATGAAGGGCATAGCAATGTCTTGGGGGCCATCTCGTCCGGTACGGTTACCGGGGTGAAGCTGATGACCAATATCGCGGCTATGTTGCTGGTTTTCATTTCGCTGGTTGCTATGGTAAATTATATTACCAATGATATTATCGGGCATTATACCGGGTTGAACGACTGGATAGTCCGCGTTACAGACGGAAAGGCAGAAGGGCTGACGTTCCAGTTTATGTTAGGCATGATTATGTCTCCGTTCATGTGGCTGATCGGAGTGCCTTCCGGAGATATCATGTTGGTAGGCTCTCTGTTGGGGCAGAAAACTATCCTGAATGAATTTGTGGCATACTTCCAATTGCAACAGTGGCGTGACGCCGGGCTCTTCCTCTCGCAGAAGTCCGTTATCATGTCGACCTATTTGCTGTGCGGCTTTGCCAATATCTCCTCAATCGGAATCCTTTTAGGCGGATTGGGTGTGTTGGCACCGGGCAAGCGGGAGCTGATATCCCGTACCGGTGTAAAGGCGATGATCGGCGGGGCGCTGGTATCTGTCCTTTCCGCCACCATCATCGGAATGATTTTGGGATAAAAATAAAAATTGATTGTCATGCAGATTTTTTATACACCGGATATTGCCGTCAATCCGGAACTCCCGGAAGAAGAGGCGGGGCATTGCGTGCGGGTTCTTCGCCTTACGGAAGGCGCGGAAATACTTCTTACAGATGGTAAGGGCTTTTTTTACAAGGCAAGCATTGCAAAAGCGCATCCAAAGCATTGTCTGGTCGATATCATCGAGTCATGGGAGGCGGGTAAGCCGTGGCCCTTTTACGTGCACATTGCCGTTGCCCCGACCAAGAACATGGACCGGATGGAGTGGTTTGCCGAGAAATCGACCGAGATAGGCATTGATGAGATAACGTGCCTGAATTGCCGCTTTTCCGAACGGAAAGAGGTAAAGACCCCGCGTCTGGAAAAGATTTTGGTGAGTGCGATGAAGCAATCGCAAAAAGCCGTCCTGCCCAAATTGAGGGGGATGACCGACTTCAAGGCTTTTGTCACGCAACCTTTTGACGGACGTAAATTTATCGCTCATTGTGAAGAGGGTGAGAAGCCTCTGATAAAGGAGATTTATCATGCCGGAGAGAATGCGTTGATATTGATCGGGCCGGAGGGCGATTTCAGTCCGGAGGAGATCGGGCTGGCCAAAGAGAACGGATTCGAGGCGATTTCGTTGGGAAAAAGCCGGCTTCGGACGGAAACGGCGGCCCTTATGGCTTGCCATACCTTACATGTGTTGAATGAGGGCTGATGTTTTTCTTGCTGACTGACTAAATTATTTTAGGATATGAGAAAATTGATTTTATGCGGGGCGTTGGCTTGGATGGTATCCTGGCTTTTTGCGGCACAGGTAGATACCTTGTCGGTGAGGAGTGAAAGTATGCGGAAAGGAATAAAGACGATTGTCATTGTTCCGGATGTGGCCAAAGAGCGGGCTTGTCCGACGGTTTATCTGCTTCATGGTTTTGGCGGAAATTATAAGACCTGGCTTCAGATTAAGCCGGAGCTGCCCCGGATAGCCGACAGGATGGGATTTGTTTTTGTGTGTCCGGACGGTGCGGGAAGCTGGTATTGGGATAGTCCCCGGAATCCGGATGTCCGGTACGAGACCTTCATTTCCACTGAACTGGTGCGTTTTGTAGATGCCCGTTACAATACGATAAAAGAACGTTCAGGGCGGGCGATAACCGGTCTGAGCATGGGTGGACACGGGGCGATGTGGAATGCGATACGCCATTCGGAGGTGTTCGGGGCGGCTGGAAGTACAAGCGGAGGACTGGATATCCGCCCTTTCCCGAAAAGCTGGGAGATGTACAAGCAATTGGGGGCTCGTGACGAACATCCGGATGTGTGGGACACGCATACGGTGATTAATCTGGTGCCGGGGCTGGAGAACGGCCGGTTGGCGTTGATTGTGGATTGCGGGTATGGCGATTTTTTCTTTGATGTGAATCAGAAATTCCACGAAGCGTTACTCGAGCGCGGGATAGACCATGATTTTTTGGTGCGTCCCGGTGAGCATAATAATACGTATTGGCGTAATTCCATCGATTATCAGCTTTTGTTTTTCCAGAAATATTTTGAGGGACGATGAATCGTGTTCGGGTTTCTTTCGTACTTTTGCATCAAAATTTGAACTGATAGAAAATGAGAAGTTTTGCGAGCGATAATAATTCGGGTGTTCATCCGCAGATACTGGATGCCATTATCCGGGCGAATGATAATCATGCCGTAGGCTACGGAGATGATCCTTGGACGGGCCGGGCGGCAGCTAAATTGAAGGAGGTATTCGGGGAATCCGCTTCTCCCTATTTTGTGTTTAACGGGACAGGGGCTAACTCGGTGGCCTTGCAGGCTGTGACTCGCCCTTTTAATAGCATTCTTTGTGCGGAAACGGCACATATAAACGTTGACGAATGTGGGGCTCCGGCTCGGATGAGCGGGTGTGCGGTGGTACCTATTGCCACTCCGGACGGCAAACTGACTCCGGAGTTGATTCGTCCGCATCTGCATAATTTCGGATTTTGTCATCATTCCCAGCCGAAAGCGGTTTATATCTCGCAGGTGAGCGAATTGGGTACGGTTTATACGATAGCCGAAGTGCGGGCCATAGCCGACTTGCTTCACCGGTATGATATGTACCTGCACATGGACGGAGCGCGCCTGGCCAATGCCTGTGCTTTCCTGAATTGTTCGATGAAGGAGGTGACGGTGGATGCCGGGGTTGATATCTTGAGCTTCGGAGGTACAAAAAACGGAATGATGATGGGCGAGGCGGTGATTACTTTCCGTCCCGAATTGACGGAATATATGCCGTATATCCGGAAGCAATCGGCCCAATTGGCCTCGAAATTGCGCTATATGTCCGCCCAGTTCCTCCCTTATTTGGAGAATAACCTTTGGCTGGAAAATGCAAGACATGCCAATGCTTGCGCAAAGCGTCTGGCGGATGTCTTGAGGGAGTTCCCCGAAGTGCATATCACCCAAAAGGTGGAATCGAACCAATTGTTCTTTACAATCCCGTCAGGACCTTTGAAGAAATTGCAGGAGAAATATTTCTTTTACATGTGGAACGAGGCGATAAACGAAGCGCGTTTTGTAACTTCGTGGGACACGACCGAGGAGGATATCCGGGGGCTGGAGGCATTTCTCAGAGAAATTTTGAAGTAAAACCTTTTTAATATCAAACCAAATGAAAAAGTATCAGATTGCAGTGGTTATGTCATTGCTGGTAGCAAGTTTGTTCGGGTGCAAAGAGAATCTGGCGGAAAAGACATTCATGAGCTATAACGTGAAGAATTGTATCGGTATGGATGGGAAAACCGATTATGCGCGTGTGGCAGGGGTTATCGATAAGGTGAATCCTGAGGTAGTGGCTATTCAGGAGTTGGATAGTGCGGCGGCACGTAGTAAGAATCTCTATGTATTGGGCGAATTGGCAAAGCTGACCGGTATGCATCCGACGTATGCTCCGGCAATCGATTATGATGGGGGAAAATATGGTATCGGGATTCTTTCGAAAGAGACCCCGATACGAGTTTACCGGCATCCGTTGCCGGGAAGGGAAGAGGCACGTATGTTGCTGATCGCGGAGTTTAAGGATTATGTGTATTGTTGTATGCACCTCTCATTGACGGAAGAGGACCGTATGGCCTCCTTGCCGATTATCCGGGAGGCGACATCCGGCTTCAACAAACCGTTGTTTATTGCAGGCGATTGGAACGCGACTCCGGAATCTCCCTTTGTACAGGAGATGCAAAAAGATTTTACCATCCTGAATGATTTGCACGCATTTACGTGCCCGTCAGATACACCGCGGGTAACGATTGATTATATAGCGCTCCGCCATACTCAGGCAATAAACCTCCTGCATCAGGAGAGTCAGGTGGTACAAGCTCCGGTAGAATCGGATCATCTTCCTGTATTTGTCGGGATTGTCTGGAAAAATAAATAACGGATAGATCGAAGATAGCCCATGGAGATAAGCAGAGAGGAATTGCATGAGTCTGCCCGGCCGGCACAATCTGCCGATTTGATTTACGGAATAGATGACCGTCCGCCTTTTAAGGAGGCCCTGTTTGCGGCGCTTCAGCACTTGCTGGCCATTTTTGTGGCGATTATTACTCCGCCTTTGATTATAGCGAATGCGCTGAAGTTGGATTTGGAGACAACCGGGTTCTTGGTTTCGATGGCGTTGTTCGCTTCCGGCATATCCACCTTTATCCAATGCCGGCGCTTTGGACCGCTGGGGGCCGGTCTTCTGTGCATTCAGGGAACAAGTTTCTCTTTTATCGGGCCGATTATTACTGCGGGGATGATGGGCGGATTGCCGATGGTGTTCGGCGCTTGTATCGGAGGTGCGCCTGTCGAGATGATTATAAGCCGTACATTCAAGTATATGCGGAATATCATCACTCCGTTGGTTTCCGGTATTGTAGTTCTGCTGATTGGATTGAGCCTGATTAAGGTGGGAGTTGTCTCCTGCGGAGGGGGATACGAAGCGATGGATAACGGTACGTTTGGCTCTGTACGCCATATTGGTGTAGCGGCCACGGTGTTGCTCAGTGTCCTGTTCTTTAACCGGTGTAAGAACAAGTACCTGCGCATGAGTTCTATCGTGCTGGGATTGTGTATAGGCTATGCCCTTTCGTTTGCCTTAGGAATGGTTGACCTGGATGCCGCTTCCTCGCAGAGTTTTACTAACCTGAATATTCCGCAACCTTTCAAATACGGAATCGAGTTTAATGTATCTACCATTATAGCCATAGGATTGGTTTATCTGATTACCGCCATCGAAGCGACGGGGGATATTACCGCCAACTCGATGATATCGGGTAAATCGATAGAGGGAAAAGAGTATCTGCGGAGAGTCTCAGGCGGAGTTTTGGCCGATGGATTCAACTCGTTTCTGTCGGGAATATTCAGTTCGTTCCCGAATTCGATTTTTGCTCAAAATAACGGAATCATACAATTGACCGGAGTGGCCAGCCGGTATGTCGGTTATTATATTGCCGGTATGTTGATTCTGATGGGATTATTTCCGGTGGTCGGCGTTGTTTTCTCTTTAATGCCTGATGCTGTATTAGGCGGAGCTACGCTATTGATGTTCGGAACCGTTGCCGCGGCGGGTATTCGGATTATTGCGGCGCAAGAAATTAATCGAAAGGCCACTTTGGTGTTAGCCGTGAGTCTTTCATTGGGATTGGGGGTGGAGCTTATGCCGGACATCTTGAACGCGGCACCCGATGCCGTAAAGGGAATCTTTGCTTCCGGCATTACCACGGGTGGTTTGACCGCTATTTTATCGAATATATTGATTCATGTGAAAGAAGAAAAGAAAGTATAATGATATGGAATTACTCAAACAACGTATTATGCAGGATGGCCGTTGCTATCCGGGTGGAATCCTGAAAGTGGACAGTTTTATCAATCATCAGATGGATCCGATGTTGATGTATAAGATTGCAGAGGAATTTATTCGCCGTTTCCAAGGGGAGAATATCAATAAAATCGTGACGATTGAGGCGAGCGGTATTGCTCCGGCTATTATGGTGGGATATATCATGCAGCTTCCGGTGGTGTTTGTCAAGAAGAAAAAACCGAAGACTATGGAGAATATGTTGAGCACAACGGTGCATTCCTTTACGAAAGACCGTGATTATACGGTGTGTATCAGCAGTAATTTCCTGACACCGGAGGATCATATTTTGTTTATTGATGATTTCCTGGCTTTTGGTAATGCGGCAATGGGTATTATAGAACTGGCCAAGCAATCCGGAGCGCATATCGCCGGAATGGGATTCATCATTGAAAAGGCATTCCAGGATGGAGGGAAGATGTTGCGAGAGCAAGGAATTCATGTGGAAAGCTTGGCTATTATAGATAGTTTGGATGATTGTAAGATTCAAATCCGTAATGAACGTTGAGAAGGAGGAACTATGAAACGAATTGTTTTATTCCTGGCTTGTTTTTTTATGTCTTATGCAATTATGGCACAGAAATCGGTTATTCTTTTTCCGGATGTGGCTCCCGGTGAGAAAAGACTCTTAACAGAGACGCGGGACGATACGGGTGCGAAGGTCGGTGATTTGAGCGTTTTGCGTATCTCTAATGTCAGTATTCCGGCTATTACTATATATCCCGCTAATCCGGATGTGGCTTCCGGTGCGGCGATGGTGGTATGTCCCGGAGGCGCTTATGAGATATTGGCTTATGATTTGGAAGGAACGGAGATTTGCAATTGGTTGAATGAGGCCGGAATTACGGCTATTCTTCTGAAATATCGTGTCCCGCGTCGTCCGAACAGGCCTATGTATGAGGCTCCGCTTCAAGATGTCCAACGGGCCATCCGCTATGTACGTGCTCATGCTGATGAATTGGGTATAGATCCGGAACGTATCGGTGTGATGGGTTTCTCTGCCGGTGCCCATCTTTCGGTTATGGCTTCGACGGCATACGCCAAACGTAGTTATCCGGTTATAGATGAGGTAGATCAGGTGAGTTGCCGGCCGGATTATTGTCTGTTGGTTTATCCGGCCTATCTGAGTGGCGAGAATTTTCAATTGGCTCAAGAAATCAAGGTGACGAAAGACGTTCCGCCTACATTGATTATCCAGGCAGAAGATGATAAGGCTTTTATAAATAGCAGTCTTTTCTATTATTATGCCTTGAAAGAGGCGGGAGTGCCGGCCTGGATGCACTTGTATAGTACTGGCGGACATGGTTATGGATTGCGCGATACGGGATGTATGGTGAACGAATGGCCGGATCGGGCCGAAGATTGGTTTCAGGAATTGGGGGTGTTTGATTGAAAGATTCCTGAAAACATGAAGGTGTTTCATAATGGGTATATGGCACACTGGTAACACAGATGCGACAAGATGACCACAGATTTATTAAAAAAGAATCTGCGATCATCTGTTAAATCTGCATTATTTGTGTGCCATTTTCTATTTTGACACAGCTTCTATGTTGATTGTGGGAAATAGTTATTTGACGCACTCCCTTATTGGTTTTTGAGGAATGCGGACTAATCCTTAAACAAGGATTTGGCTATCCCTAATTCTAATCCGCGAAGTTCGGCAAGACCTCGGAGGCGGCCAATGCACGAGTACCCCGGATTGGTCTGTTTGCGCAAGTCATCTACCATTTGGTGTCCATGGTCCGGCCGTACCGGAATAGAGATTCTTCGGCGCTGCTCCACGTCCAGCAAAGCTTTCATCATGCCATACATATCGACATTCCCCTCCAAATGATTCGCTTCATAAAAGTTCCCTTCGGTATCACGCTGGGTACTCCTTAAATGAACAAAATTAATTCGGTCTCCAAATTCATACATCATAGAGACCA
>DWYO01000056.1 GCA_019118725.1 Candidatus Parabacteroides intestinavium
TTTGCAATAAAAAAGGAGATTGTCCGTTATAAGTTATAATCAAAAGAAAGAAGAAATTGAGACGTATCGTATTTATAGTGTGCTTGCTCTGTGGATTTGTGACGCTTTTGCCCGCCCAGCGGGAGAAAGTGAAAAATCAGCCATACGTAGATAATAAGTTGTTTCACTTAGGATTTCATGTCGGAATCCATGCGCAGGATTTGATTCTGACTCATTCGGGGGTATCTTCGAACGGGGAGGTCTGGTTTGCCGAGATTCCATCTTATTCTCCGGGGTTCAGTGTCGGAGCGATAGGGGATATGTATCTGAATCCTTATTTTAATTTGCGTTTTATTCCGACCATCAACTTTGGAGAGAAAAAGTTTGTGTTTCGCGAACAGGATAATAAGGCTGAAGAGTTTCGCACATCGGTACGTTCAAGTTATCTGTCATTCCCGATTAGTGTGAAATATTCGGCCATGCGTTTGAATAATTGTCGTCCTTACCTGACCGCTGGGGTGTATGGTGCGTTTGACTTGGGACGGAAAAAAGGGAATCCTCTTTTACTGAACGGTTTTGATGCCGGAGTTGAGGTCGGGGTAGGGTGTACGATTTATCTCCCTTTCTTCCGTCTTTGTCCGGAGCTGAAGTTCAGTTTCGGGCTGGTCAACTTGCTTCCTTCCGAGCGTCCGGATCTGGCCGATCAGGAAACCATTAAATATTCGGAGTCCTTGACACGGGCTACCTCACGTATGGTTACGCTGACGTTTAATTTCGAATAAAGAATTCCAAATAACAATAGGCGGCAGGCGAAGCCATCAATACGCTATCGAACCGGTCTAATATGCCTCCATGTCCGGGCAGGATATTACCGGAATCCTTTACCCCTAAAGTCCGCTTCAGGAGCGATTCGGTCAGGTCTCCCCACGTGGCGAAAAGGACGATGGCCACGGCCAGTCCCAGCCAATGAAGGCGATTGATTTCCGGTGCGTACCAGGCAAAGCCTTGGGAAGCGATCAGGACAATTACCAACCCTCCCCAGAATCCTTCCCATGATTTCTTGGGGGATATGCGTTCAAATAGTTTTCTTTTTCCAAAAGCCGAGCCTACCAGAAATGCGCCTGTATCGTTCAGCCATACGAATACGAAGATAGCAAGAATGAATAGGGGCGTGTAGAGCGGCATATTGGTGGAATTCCCGGGATGAACCGCGATGAAGTTCAGCAACGAGAACGATCCGGCGCAATAGATTTGTGCCAGAAGCGTAAAAGCCCAGTTGTTGATAGGATTGGCGGCTTTCGTGTATAGTTCGTGGATAAAGATATACATCAGGAATAGTATATAAGGCAGGAAAGTGAGGCTGTCGGCCAATCCGCTTGCCTTCAAGAAGCAGGCAAAAAAGAGGTACATCCCTCCCAGCGTGCTGATGATACGGTGCAGCGTGGCATTTTCGTAATGCTTCAGCAGCCCGTAGAACTCCCATAAAGCGAGCCCTGTTATGATGCAAAACAGGGCTGCGAACGAATAGACGTTGTAAAAGATTCCTCCTAACAGGACGCCTACGAATATGATTCCCGTAAGGGTTCTTTTTATGAAATTATTCACTGATGATTTGTTTTTTAGCTGTTTTCTTCTTCTTTTTCGTCTTTTATCTCTTTATCTTCTTTCTCTTCCTGCTCTTTTTTCGCTTGTTCTTCCTTTTCCTGGCTTTCCAAAATCTCTTCTGAGCGGGAAACCCACGGACGCTTTCCGAAGATTTGCTCTACATCCTCACTATAGATAACTTCACGTTCCAATAAGACATTGGCCAGTTGATTATGCCCTTGGGCGTTCTCTGACAAGATTTTCTTTGCCCGTTCATATTGTTCGTTGATGAGGTGCTGTACTTCCTGGTCGATAAGCCGTGCCGTCTCTTCGCTATAGGGCTTGGTGAAGCCCCATTCCTGACCGGTTGAGTCGTAATAATTCAAGTTAGGCATCTGGTCGCTCATACCGAAGTAAACTACCATTGCGTAGGCCTGCTTGGTCACACGCTCCAAATCGTTGGAGGCTCCGGTCGAGATATGTCCTAGGAACAACTCTTCGGCGGCACGTCCACCCAGAAGGGCACACATTTCGTCCTGCAATTGTTCGCGAGTCGTGATTTGCCGCTCTTCCGGCAAGTACCAAGCGGCTCCTAACGCCTTGCCTCGAGGGACGATAGTTACCTTAACCAGCGGATTGGCATATTCCAATTTCCAGCTGATTGTGGCGTGTCCGGCCTCATGGATAGCGATATTCCGGCGTTCGTTTTCGGTCATCACCTTGCTTCGGTTTTCCAATCCGCCTACGATACGGTCTACTGCATTCATGAAGTCCTCTTTCTGTACAAATTTTTTTCCGTTTCGGGCGGCTATCAATGCCGCTTCGTTACACACATTGGCGATGTCCGCACCCGAGAATCCCGGGGTTTGGCGTGCCAGTAATTCAGGGTCAACCGATTCGTCTATCTTGATCGGACGGAGATGAACCCCGAAAATCTGCTTGCGTTCGTTCAGGTCCGGTAAGTCCACGTGAATCTGCCGGTCGAAGCGTCCGGCACGTAGCAGCGCTTTGTCCAAGATATCGGCCCGGTTGGTGGCGGCCAAGATGATGACCCCGCTGTTCGAGGCGAAACCATCCATTTCCGTCAATAACTGGTTCAACGTATTTTCCCGCTCATCGTTACTGTTCATGTTGGCATTTCGTCCGCGGGCACGACCTACGGCATCTATTTCATCGATAAATACGATGCAGGGGGCTTTCTCTTTAGCCTGACGGAACAAGTCGCGGACGCGAGAGGCACCTACGCCTACAAACATTTCCACAAAGTCAGAACCGGACAAAGAGAAGAAGGGTACGTTAGCTTCACCGGCCACGGCTTTGGCCAATAAGGTCTTTCCTGTACCCGGAGGGCCTACCAGCAAGGCACCCTTGGGGATTTTGCCTCCTAATTCGGTGTACTTGGCAGGATTCTTCAGGAACGAGACAATTTCTTCGACCTCCTGTTTGGCTCCGGCCAGTCCGGCTACATCCTTGAAGGTCACTTTGGTCGTACTATCCTTGTCGAAGATTTGCGCTTTGGCTTTTCCTACGGAGAACACATTGCCTGGACCTGCACCCACTCCTCCGGACATCCTTCGCATCAGGAATATCCATACGAGAAGCAATAAAATCATTGGCCCGAATGAGATGATGAAGCTCCAGATGGCATCATCCGACTCCTCGAACCGGACTTGGGTATCGATATGATTCTGGGTAACCGCCTGGTCGTAAAAGTCGGAGAACTTGTCGGCCGATGGTATCTTAATATATACTTTGGGCGCCACTGTGCCCGGTTGGGGCATATTGTCGGTGAATACTTCGGCCACTTTGTCGCTCTTTACGGTAGCTTCGACAACATTCTTCTTGTTGAAGACCACCATCTCCTCGAAAACATTGTCTTTCGTCAGTTTTTGGAACTCGGTCCAACCCAGCTCTTTGGTGCTAGTCGTATCATTCGACATATAAAGGGCAACCAGCATGACCAGAATCAGTCCGTACATCCAGTAAAAGTTGAAACGGAACATCTTCTGCTTGTTGCCGTTATTGGGTGTATTCGGTGTATTACTGTTGCTATTTTTTTCCATACTTATAATATATTATGTATATTGTTTTTAAGTTTGTAAGTTTTTGGGAGTTCATAAAACATAAAACTTATAAACGTGTCCAACTCAAGAATTAAAAATATAGGGTTATTCTACATTGGGGATGGCTTTGACTTTGGCATCCTCCCAAAGCGTTTCCAAATTGTAAAACTTTCGCCTTTCTGGCAAGAATATGTGCACCATGACAGTCCCATAATCCATACCAATCCATTCGGCACGTTGCTCTCCGTCTATTGAAAGCGTCTTCTCACCGGCCTCTTTGCGGGCAAATTCCCAGACCGAGTCGCATAAAGCTGCAACTTGGGTAGGTGTGTTTCCTTCACCAATCACCATATATTGGCAAATAGCTCCCTCAAACGGAGTTAAATCAACAATTACGATATTTTTTCCTTTCTTTTCCTGCAAGCCATGTATGATGGCCTGTACTAAAACTTGTGTTTGATCCATTCTATTGTTTTAAAATTCAACTCTACTAATCGAAGTTGCAAATATACTTGTAATATCTTGAATATAGAATATTTATTTCCTATTTTATTTGGATTGATTCTATAATCATGTATCAAAAACAGCTTAAGACCGGAAATGTTCACTTCTTTAGGATGAAATAACTAAAAATTTTGCCTTAAATGTTTGTTCGTTCCGAAAAAGTGCTTACCTTTGCATCCGCAAACAAGAGGTTTGCAGTTGTTGAGTTATTAGAATTGTTCTATGGTGTAATGGTAGCACAACA
>DWYO01000057.1 GCA_019118725.1 Candidatus Parabacteroides intestinavium
ATCAAAAATACCTATAGCAGAGGCATTGAGAAGCGTTGGGGAAGAAAACGCGTTAGATTGTTTTTCTGTTATTGAAGAAATAAATGGCGAAAACTGGGAAGAATTAGAAAGTAAATTATGTGACCGTGAAAATTATTGGATGGAAAAACTTGGAACCATATATCCAGACGGATATAACGTAAATAAGTCTTATCCAAGCAAAAGAATTACCAATCACGCGCCTCAGAAACCGAGAGAAAAGGTAATGAGGAAAGTGATTTGCATAGACACGGGAGAAGAGTTCCCGTCCATAGCGCAGGCGGCTAGAACATATGGCATGTCAAACTCAGCCATATTGCAGTGTGCAAAAGGAAACACAAATACAGCGAGTGGAATGCATTGGAAGTATAAAGACGAGGAATACCACAAATCAGCAAGGTTTGAGGGCAGAAAAAATCATCCGTCTTTAAGCCATCCAGTTGTATGTAAAGAAACTGGAAAGAGATACGAATCTATCGGAGAAGCCGCAAGGCAAATGGGGATATGCAAAACGAACATTTGGAGATGTGCAAAAGGAGACACAATTAGTGCACATGGGCTTCATTGGGGATTTGTGATAGATGGAAAAGAGGTATTTCCAAAACGAGAAGATAAGAATAAGAGAATGATAATGTGTATTGAAACCGGAGAAAAATTTAGTTCAATCACAGAGGCGGCAAAATCAATCAAAGATTGTCCCAGTCCTCAATCATTAGGCTCTGCTGTTAGAAGAGGTCACAAATATAAAGGAAAAACATATACCTATATAGATGAATATGGTAATCCCGTGCCAAGCTCATGAAATCGTGAGAAGGTGTAACGACTAACCGAGACATCGGTGTAGGATGGAGATTAGCGCCATCCGAAGCGCGGAGCAACAAATAGGAACTGTGCGAAAGCACGGTTCTTTTTTTGTTGATGATATAGTCTATTCCCCTAAAAAATATCGGGAAACCGAGGGTGTAGAAGTGCAAACATGGAAGCTTACGCATTATCGCAAGGAATTGACAAATCGTGGCAGTCGATGACGCAAGCCGAACAAGCCATGCTCCGTTATAACTACATGATGGATGCCACGACAGCACAAACAGGAGATTTTGCTCGTACAAGCGGTACATGGGCGAACCAAATCCGTCTCCTTCAATTAAATATCCAATCCCTTGCCGGTACTATTGGCCAGGGATTAATCGCAGCAGTCCTTCCGGCAGTAAAAGCATTGAACACCTTGTTTGCGGTGTTACAAAAAGTTGCCAACGCTGTCCGGGACTTTTTCTATGTCCTTACAGGATATAAACCAGAAAGTTCCGGCGGTGGAATTGCTGACACAGCAAATGATTTTGGTGATGCAGCCGAAAATGTATCGCTTATGGGTGGTGCCGGCGAAGATGCAGCGAAAGGCATGGACAAAGCCTCAAAATCTGCTAAAAAACTTAAAAACAATATGAACACGCTGGGGATTGATGAGTTAAATATTATCAGTCCTGACACAAAATCTGACACCGGCGGCTCGGGCGGCTCGGGCGGCGGGGGAGCTGGTGGCGGTGGCCTTGATACAGGTGGTCTTACCGGAGAATCTATTTTTGATGCATTAGGAAAATCAGACCCAGAAACACCCGTCAACGAATGGGCTACAAGACTTCGGAACGCATTTCTTGACCATGATTGGGACAAGTTAGGTGAAGAAATAGCTTGGGGCATAAATACCGGACTACAGAAGGTTTATGATGCAATCAGTTGGGAAAATGTCGGCCCGAAAATAACCCCTGCCATAAACGCCTTTACCCAGACATTTAATAGCATGGTTGATAATATCAACTGGACATTGATGGGTCAGACCCTTGGCGCGGGGGTAAACACGCTTGTCAACTCGTTGAACCTTCTGATAGAAGGAATTGACTGGACAAATCTTGGGGTAAAAATTTCTGACGGAATCAGAGGGGCGATTTCTGAAATTCAGTGGACAAACCTTGGAAATCTTTTAGGGAATTATTTCATGATTTCGTGGGATACGCTGAATGGTTTTGTCACAGGTATGGCGCAGACCAACATGGCCGGATTGACCGGATTTGAACAAGTCGGAACCGCTATAGGGAGCGCGATAAATGGAATATTCCAAAAAGTTGACTTCGGAACTATCGGCACAACGCTTGCTACCGGATTTAACGGTATTTTTGATGCTATCCGGGCATTGTCTATTACGGTTGACTGGAGTGGTATAGCAACCAATATTTCAACCGGCCTTAACAATATGATTCATGGAATCAACTGGGCTGAAAACGGTCAGTCACTAAGTCGACTTGTTTTAAATATGTTGGAGACCATCAAGGATGTAGCAAGTCAAGTTGACTGGGCGGCTTTTGGAAAAGGTGTCGGAGATTTTCTTGGTGCGATTGACTGGGTAACAATACTTTCTGATGTTGCAACAATTATTTATGATGCGGCCTCTGGTATGATATCTGGTTTGTTTGACTCTGATAGTGGCACGGTTATTAAATTGATTACTACATTTTTTGTCGGGTCAAAATTGGCCGGTATTGGATTAAAATTTGGAAACGCTATATCCGAAGCAATGACCGGAAACAACATAAAAACCAATATATTAAAAACCGTGGGAACATTCTTTAAGGATAAGGTTTTTACTAAAATTTTTTCGGGAATATCTATATCTACAATTGCATCATCGGTT
>DWYO01000058.1 GCA_019118725.1 Candidatus Parabacteroides intestinavium
AGTCTGTAATCAATATTGATCCCGTGTTGTTATACGATTATACTCCTTGGGTAAAAAACATAAATCGGAAAAACTACATAATTGTATATTCTTATCCTAATCGCATCAGGAAGCAGAAAGAAATAGTTGCAATCAAAGATTTTGCAAAGAAGCATGGTAAAAAGCTTATATCCATAGGTTTTTATTTTCCTTGGTGTGATGAAACAGTTATACCTGATCCATTTGAAGTATTGGGATACATGAAAGGAGCAGATTATATAGTGACCGATACTTTCCATGGTTCTGTAATGTCTTTAAAATTCAATCGCCCGTTTGTTGCTTTGGTACGTGACAGCAACCGACAAAAGATGACATCTTTATTATCTCAGTTTAATTTGGAAAATAGGATCGTTACCAGTGTTGAATCATTGGAAAACAAAATGTTACATTCTATTGATTACAAATCTGTCAATAGAATTTTGGCTGTAGAAAAAATACGGTCTTTAGAATATTTACAACGCTATTTGTAATAAACAATTTTCATGTTTTCCGTTCTTTTATCTCTCTATATAAAAGAACAACCTTCCCACCTCATTCAATGTCTGGACAGTCTCTTTTCCCAGACGTTACTTCCCACTGAAATCATTTTAGTCAAGGATGGTCCTTTAACGGCAGAGTTAGATGCTATTGTGTCTGACTACGCCGTGCGTTATCCAGTCTTGAAAGTAGTTGCTTTGCCTCAGAATCGAGGCTTGGGCAGGGCATTGAATGAAGGTTTGAAGCATTGTTCGTATGACATAGTTGCCCGTATGGATACGGACGATATATCCAAGCCAGATCGTTTTGAGAAACAGGTAGCTGTATTTCAAAAACATCCGGAACTAGATTTGGTTGGTGCCTGGATTGATGAATTTGAAAATACGCCCCAACATGTTTTGTCTGTTCGCAAAGTTCCTGAGACCTCGGGTGAGATATATGAATATTGTAAGAAACGGTGCCCGGTCAATCATCCGGTGGTGATGTTCCGGAAAAGTGCCGTGCTCGCAGCCGGAGGTTATCAGCATTTCCCTTTGTTTGAGGATTATTTCTTGTGGGTACGGATGTTGAAGAACAGGGCAAAATTCTATAACATCCAGGAAAGTCTGTTGTATTTTCGTACCAGTCCGAATATGTTCAAACGTCGTGGAGGGTGGAAATATGCCATGGATGAGGTACGTTTTCAGAACGTTATGCGTAAGATGAAGATGATAACTTGGGGACGTTTCTTAATGAATGTAGTCATACGTTTTCCTGTTCGTATTATGCCGAACAAACTCAGGGAAATTCTTTATAAAAATTCATTGAGGAAATAGTTTTACTATGCCCATTGTCAGGAATCTTACAATTAATACCGTAAAATTGGGAAACAATTCTGTCTACCATTATCTGAGGAAGCGAAAATTTCTTCGGACATCTTTTATTGTCTGCCTTGGAAATGTGGTAAGCATTCGATAAACTACAGGCATCGAACTTTCGTAAGTATTCGAACTACATACTTCCGGTTATGACCGGACGATGGACGTTCCTTCCCTTTCCGGCTGCTTCATGTTCATGCGTGTAGATGTGCTGAAAGAGGTAGGCGGTTTTGACGAACGCTTCTTTATGTATGCTGAGGATTTGGATTTGTGCCGTCGGATAGGCGAAGTTTCCAAAACCATGTATTATCCGGGTGTGTCAATTTATCACGCATACGGAAAAGGATCATACAAAAACAGGAAACTGCTGAAATATCACATCTGTTCAGTTGTTAAATATTTCAACAAATGGGGATGGATTCTTGATAGGAAACGCACCCAAATAAACAAAGCGTGTCTGGAACGTTTGAAATCTTTGCCCAATAAATAGACTACAATTATGAACATAATCGAAACCCCTATCCCCGGCGTTGTCATCATCGAGCCTCGTCTCTTTCTTGATGCCCGCGGTTATTTTTTCGAATCCTTCAACCAACGTGAGTTTGAAGAGAAAGTCTGTAAAACAACCTTCGTGCAGGACAACGAGAGCAAATCTTCGTATGGTGTTATCCGTGGCCTGCACTTTCAGAAACCACCTTTTGCACAGAGCAAATTGGTACGGGTAGTGAAAGTGCGGTGCTGGATGTAGCAGTGGATATTCGCAAAGATTCTCCCACCTTTGGCCGACATGTAGCTGTGGAGTTGACCGAAGACAACCACCGTCAGTTTTTCATTCCCCGCGGTCTGGCACACGGTTTCAGTGTACTAAGTGAGGAAGTAATCTTTCAATACAAATGCGATAATTTCTATGCTCCGCAAAGTGAAGGTGCGATAGCGTGGGATGACCCGGATTTGGGTATTGATTGGCGCATACCGGCAGAAAAAGCAGTGTTGAGTGAGAAAGACAGGCATCACCCGTTGTTGAGACAAACTTCACTTGATATACCTTGACAGGTGTGACAGCAAAATATAACTTTTATACTACGCGCGCCTACGCGAGACAGTATGATATAACGTAATTTGTCTCGCGTAGGCGCGCGTATGTTTTATTCACAATTATATAGTGTCAACCTGTCAAGGAACAGCTTGCAAACATAGTTCCATGATGAATAAAACATATCGCAAAGTTTGTGTGAGCCTCTATATTAGCAAACGAATACTTTCCATGAAGCTTGCATAAGCCGATAGAATCCCCTATATTTGCATCAGTAACCAATAACATTCCGCTTTATGACCATCATCGCCAATCCGATATACGATTCTGTGTTCAAGTTCCTGATGGAAGATGAACGTGCGGCAAAGGTGCTGCTTTCTGCCCTGTTGCAACAAGAAGTGCATGACTTGAAAATGCGCCGCAATGAATATACAAATCTTAGCCAGACCCGTATATCGTTGTTCCGCATCGATTTCTCAGCCCGTATTAAGGATGCTGTGGGCAGGGAGCAGTTGGTGCTGATAGAGCTTCAGAAGACCTGGCT
>DWYO01000059.1 GCA_019118725.1 Candidatus Parabacteroides intestinavium
CGGAAAATATTTTTATCCCGCTATAGTTTTCTGCTTTTTTATTCAGTTAGTTTGAAACGGAGACGCAATCTGCCATCCGAATAATCGAAAGAGATGATTTTGAAATGTCCTATTTCAGCGGTGTTTTCCACATGCGAACCTATGCAGGCACATGTATCATAATCGCCCACCCTGACGATCCGGAGTGTTTCGCTTACATGATCCGGGAGTTTGCTTAAATCTGCAATCGAAGAGGCTTCTTCTTTCGATACATAGTCGATTGTTACGGGCAAATGCTGGTCGATGACCTCGTTTACCCGTTGTTCTATCTCTTTTATCTGTTCCTCGGTCGGAGCCTCCGGTAACTCATAATCACACTTGCTCTTTTTCCGCTCGATATGCGCATTGCGTGAGCGCGGGCATCCGAACATCCGTACCATAGTCTGGTTCAAGATGTGCTCAGCCGTATGCATGGGAGGATATTCTTGCTTGTTATGCTCGTTAAGCTGGATTTCTGGTTCCATAGTATTTATGCCTGTAAATCAAGAAAAAGAAAGGGAACTTCGTCCGGATTTATAGGCATAAACCATCGGAAAGTTCCCCGTCTTTTTTGAGAATTAATGAATCAGTTGTACACTACGTTTGATGAAATTACTCAAGGCTTCTCCCTTCAACATACCGTTACTCAAGAGGGCTAAGTCGATCAGCTGGCTGATCTTCTTGTTGCTTGCGGCATAGTCCGAAAGAATCTTGTTGATCTCCTCCCGCAGGTCGGTGATTTTCTTATTCGTATTCGTCATATCCTCTTTTTCGGCCTCTGTAATTTCTTCTTCTTTCTTCTTGTTCTGAGCCTCACGCAAATCGGATTGACGAGCTTTCCACCCTTTCATATCGGCAAGGATAGGTTGCAATTTCTCATTGCATGCCGATTCTTCGTCCGAAAGGATTCCTTTTACCAGAGCATGATCGGTATTTACTACCAGGTTATAGCTATCGGGCAATTCGCCATAGAACGCCATACCAGGTTGCATGGCCGACATTTCACGCATACGGCGCATATATTCACTCTGAGTAAGAACCACCGGATTCGTATTTTCGCCTAAAGCCTCCAAGGTTACCATAAACTCAGCCTTTTCCAGTTTCGGCATCTGGCTCTTGAATACCTCTTGCAAGGCATCACGTTGCTCTTCACTCAAGTCCACCTTGCCGGCATCCTCTTTGGCAATCAGCTTATCAATAGTATCACTATCCACACGTACGAAGCGGGTCTTCTCGTTCTTCTGCTCCAATTGGCCGATAGCGTGAATATCCAGTTGTCCGTTCATAACCAATACGCTATACCCTTTATCCTTAGCGGCTTGGATATAACTGTATTGTTCATCCTTGTTAGTTGTATATAGATAAACCAATGTGCCATCCTTGTCGGTCTGATTCTCTTTGATCAAGGTCTTGTATTCCTCGAAAGTAAAGTATTTGTCTTCTACATCCTTGAATAAAGCGAACTTGATAGCCCGGTCATAGAATTTTTCATCCGTCAACATACCATATTGGATGAAGAGCTTCAGATAATCCCATTTCTCTTCAAATTGCTTCCGGTCGGACTTGAAGATCTCTTCCAAGCGGTCTGCCACCTTCTTTGTGATGTGGTTGGAGATTTTCTTTACATTTTGGTCGCTCTGCAAATACGAACGGGAAACGTTCAGTGGGATATCTGGTGAATCGATTACTCCATGCAACAGGGTCAAGAATTCCGGCACGATACCCTCAACCGAATCCGTCACGAATACCTGATTACAATAGAGCTGGATTTTATTACGTTGCAGGTCAATATTACTCTTGATACGCGGGAAATAAAGAATACCGGTCAGATGGAACGGATAGTCTACATTCAGATGAATCCAGAACAAAGGTTCATCAGACATCGGATACAAATCCTGATAGAATTTCTTGTAATCCTCTTCTTTCAAATCGGTCGGTTTACGTACCCAGGCCGGTGTTGTGTCATTGATGATATTATCCTGATCTGTATCGACATATTTGCCATCTTTCCATTCCTGCTTTTTACCAAATGCGATAGGAATCGGCAGGAAACGGCAATATTTCGTCAGCAATCCATTGATCTTTTGCTGGTTCAGGAAATCTTTGTTTTCATCATCAACATACAAGATGATATCGGTACCCCGGTCCTCTTTTTCGGTTTCTTCCAGCGTATAGGTTGGAGTTCCATCGCAACTCCATTTCATGGCTTGAGCACCTTCTTTATAAGACTTGGTGACGATTTCCACCTTCTTTGACACCATGAATGAAGAGTAGAAGCCCAATCCGAAGTGCCCGATGATAGCAGCTGCATCGTTCTTATATTTTTCTACAAACTCTTCAGCTCCGGAGAATGCTATCTGATTGATATATTTATCGATTTCTTCAGCGGTCATACCAATACCCCGGTCTGAAATCGTGATAGTCTTGTCATCAAACTTCACATGAATCGTCAAGTCACCCAATTCCCCTTTGAATTCGCCTACCGATGCCAAGGTTTTCAACTTCTGTGTGGCATCAACGGCATTTGAAACCAATTCACGCAAGAAGATTTCATGATCACTATACAGAAACTTTTTGATAATCGGGAAAATATTTTCACTTGTAACCCCGATATTGCCATTCTTACTCATATCTAATTTGTTTTTATTTGTACATTGATTTTGAAACTCCAATTCTTTTTGGAGCTTACGGGTAAAAATCA
>DWYO01000060.1 GCA_019118725.1 Candidatus Parabacteroides intestinavium
GATTGTTAATTGTTAATTGTTAATTGTTAATTCCTTTGTGCCCTTCCTTCAGTTCTTCTTCTTCTACCTCCTTAACCTTTCGGAAGAGGTCAGAAGCAAAGATGAAATCATTCAGCGCTTTGTTGTCTGAAGTAATGACCTGCTCTTTGTTGCCTTCCCATTCTTTTATCCCTTCCCGGATAAAGATGATATTATCTCCGATATTCATAACCGAGTTCATGTCGTGCGTATTGATAACGGTCGTCATGTTGAATTCAACGGTAATATCGTGAATCAGGTCATCAATGACTAATGAGGTCTTCGGATCCAGTCCGGAATTAGGCTCATCGCAAAACAGGTATTGCGGGTTTAAGGAGATGGCCCGGGCTATGGCGGCACGCTTCATCATACCTCCACTGATTTCCGAGGGGTACAGGTGTCCGGCATCCGCCAGGTTGACACGTTCCAGGCAGAACTCCGCCCGCTTGCGCCGTTCCTTGGCCGAATCGTTGGAGAACATATCCAGTGGGAACATGACATTTTCCAGTACGGTCATGCTATCGAACAGGGCAGAGCCTTGGAACAACATCCCCATCTCTTTGCGCAGGGCCTTTAGCTCAGCTTTACCCATCGAGGTCAGGTCTCTTCCATCGTAAAGAATCTGCCCACTATCGGGACGCATCAATCCGATGATATTTTTGATCAGTACGGTTTTACCCGAACCGCTTCGGCCGATAATCAGATTGGTCTTTCCATTCTCAAATACCGCGCTGATGTTCTTCAGAACGGTACGGCCTTCAAACGATTTGATGATATTCTTAACTTCAATCATAGTAATTGATAACTAAAAACTCATAAACAGATACACTTACAGACTTGCTTATCAAGTCAACATGATACTGGTTAATACTAAATCGGCCAGCAGGATCATGATACTGCTCATAACTACCGCGTTGGTGCTTGCCTTACCTACTTCCAGCGCTCCGCCTTTGACGTTATAGCCGAAATAGGCGGCTATTGACGAGATGATGAACGCATAGACCACCGATTTGATGATGGAATACCAAATATAAAACTGGTTGAAGTAGAATTGCAGTCCGAACTCGAAAGAGGCCGGGGTCATGTTGGTTCCTGATGAATAACTGGCCGCTATACCTCCCAGAATGCCGGTGAACATACTGAAGATGACCAATACCGGGATGAATATCATCATACCTACCATTTTGGGAAATATCAGGAAATTGGCGGAGTTGACCCCCATGATCTCCATGGCATCTATCTGCTCGGTAACCCGCATGGTCCCGATTTCAGAGGCGATGTTACTTCCTACTTTACCGGCAAGAATCAAGGCCATGATGGAAGAGGAGAACTCCAACAAGATGATTTCACGCGTGGTGTAGCCGATGGTGAATTTAGGAATCAGCGGAGAGGTGATGTTCAGAGAGATCTGAATGGCGATAACCGTACCGATAAAAATGGAGATGATGATGACAATCCACAATGAATCGACACCTAATTTATAGATTTCCTTGATCAGTTGCTTGAAAAACATGCTCCACCGGTCCGGAATGGTGATACATTTCTTCATCAGTAGCATGTATTCGCCTACTTGGTGTAATGCTTTTAGAATCATTTTCTACCTGTTTTTTGGAGTTGACGGGCAAAGGTAACGTAAATATCCCGTATTTCTGTTTTCTATTTTGAAAATATTTCTGTTCCTTTGCTGAAAAAAACGAAGATTGATGGTTTTTTGATTTATCTTTGTATCATCAATGCATAAATAAGAAATATGGCGGAAGAGCAACAAATGATTCTTCGGACGGAAGATCTGGTAAAGAAATACCGCGCACGGACGGTGGTGAACCACGTATCTATCAATGTGAAGCAAGGAGAGATTGTCGGTCTGTTGGGACCGAACGGTGCGGGCAAAACGACAACCTTTTATATGACGGTAGGCTTGGTTACTCCCAACGAAGGAAAAATTTTCTTGAATGATATGGAGATTACCAATTTCCCGGTCTATAAACGTGCCCGCTGCGGGATCGGTTATTTGGCCCAAGAGGCCTCGATTTTCCGTAAGATGACGGTTGAGGACAATATCCGTTCGGTATTGGAGATGACTCCGGCGACTAAAGAGGAACAACAGGAGAAGCTGGAGAGCCTGATAGCCGAGTTCGGATTGCAGAAAGTCCGGAAGAATCTGGGTGACCGACTTTCCGGAGGAGAACGCCGACGTGCCGAGATTGCCCGTTGTCTGGCTATTAATCCGAAATTTATCATGCTGGATGAACCTTTTGCCGGAGTCGACCCGATTGCCGTGCAAGATATCCAGACCATCGTGGCCCGTTTGCGCCATAAAAATATCGGGATCCTGATAACCGACCATAATGTGTATGAAACACTCAGTATTTGTGACCGCGCCTATCTGTTGTTCGAAGGCAAGGTCCTGTTTCAAGGAACAGCAGAGCAATTGGCCGAAAACGAAATTGTCCGCGAAAAATACTTAGGAAAAGACTTCGTGCTGAGGAAAAAAGATTTGTGAGGAAGTATGGAAGTGGCAGGATAGACCAGACGAATTCTTTCACCCTTTTCCCCTTGGTAATAGGCCAATCTGTTCGAACATTCGTTGGTAGATAGCTGCTTTTTCTACTAAAGGTTTCGGATAGGCACGGGATGAGGAGGGCATTCTGTATAACTTTAAAGTTCGGCCTGAATACGTAAATGATTCAAAACTACCTACTTCTGGTTCTTTTAGGGATGTGTGTTCCCGAATAACAGCCAATAGAGTGTCCATGGCTTTTTGTCCGGTTACTACAAGAGCTTGGCATAGAGGAACGGAGGTCAAGACGGTATCTAAGTTCATAGGCTTGATTACCTCTAGGAACTTATCGGATGCGTTTCCTTTTTGACGAATTACCTCCATACCTGTATCGCCTAAGCCTAATCCGATTTGATTACAAAAAGCCCGGCATTTTTCTTCACTGAAGTTTTTGGGGGTTGCTAAAAAATAATCCTTGTCCGCATAAAACAGTAATCCGAGGATGCGCCACATATCGTTTTGGATATTCGGGTAATAGAAGTCCATCGACCAACGGATACGTGGAGGAGGAAAACTGCCCAACATCAATAGATGGGTATTTTCCGGTAGGAAGAATCCCCATGGGTGGTGCTCAATTACAGGTGTGATTGCTTTTTCCATTTGTCAAAAGAAATGTCTCAAGATACCTAAGAAGCTGTTTTTGAATTTCTTTAGAAAATTTAGAATAAATTCAAAACAGCTTCTTGGAAAAACATCGGTTATCGTCAAAAAAATACCCCATGCTTTTTCGACTTATGCCTTTTTCCCTTTCTTGGCCTCGCGCTTTTGGTCTTCGCGGGCCATAAGTACCACATTATAAACAAAATCGGTTACCCATTGTTCGGAATATCCCAAGTGTTCAGCATATTTTCGGATACTCCAAGCCGCTTTTTGTACACTGACATCTTTCCATTCCGAACGAGTCATCAGTTCATGGACGGTCTTTTGGGTCTGTCCATATAAAAGTTTCTTGAAGAGAATGGCGAAGCGGAATTTCCATTGCATCAGGTTTCCTAAAAGGGAAAACAAATCCGAACAGAATCCTTGGAACATAAAGAAATAGGACTTGATGTCCATTTGCGTCTTGCAACATTTCTTTACCGAGGCATCCATTTCTTTGAAGAAATATTCGTCTAAGCCATAATCTTGCATCAGCACCTTGCGGACACGCGTCTTCTCGGCAACACCCAGCTTGTTATTTTGTGTCGGAATCTTTAGCATACGCTTGAATAGCGCCATATCTGCCAGCATATTCAGATTGGTGACGCCCAAATTTACCGCCATAACGGCTTGATAATATACGCGAACCAAAGAAACAAACTCTTCGACAGAACCTTTTACCTGTTCTTCGGGAGCCTCCGATTCATTCTTTTTTAATAATTTGGATATAAAACTCATAGCTTTTCTATTTTATGCACGCAAAGGTAAGAATAAATTTTAATACTATTGATTTAAACGCCATTCCCGATGATAAGAATCAACTGCTTCGCGAACAGAGCCATGCAACTTAAGTAATCGGCAGGCCGTTTCATAATCGAGGCTCAGTTCTTCCATAATCATTCGGGTTCCCCGGTCAATCAGCTTCCGGTTGGTAAGTTGCATATTGACCATTCGGTTCCCTTTGACCCTTCCGAGGCGGATCATAACCGTTGTGCTGATCATATTCAAGATCAGTTTTTGGGCCGTACCGCTTTTCATCCGGGTGCTTCCGGTGACGAACTCAGCTCCGACTAACGGTTCTATGGCGATATCCGCGACTTCGGCCATGGGTGAACCAGGGTTGCAGGTGATTGCCCCTGTTAAAATTCCTGCTTTGCGGGCATTCCTTAAAGCTCCGATAACGTAGGGGGTAGTTCCTGATGCGGCAATTCCTATGACACTATCTTGGACCTGGATATGGTAAGCCTGTAACTCTTTCCAGCCGGCGGATTCATTGTCCTCGGCCGATTCGACCGGATTCCGCAAAGCTTGGTCACCTCCGGCAATTATTCCGATTACACGCTGATTGGACATGCCGAAAGTAGGAGGAATTTCCGAGGCGTCCAACACGCCGAGCCGGCCACTTGTGCCGGCCCCGATATAAAATAACCGTCCTCCCTGTTCCATCCGTTCGATGATACCTGTCACCAACCGTTCTATCTGAGGAATCACCTTTTGTACCGCCAAGGCGACCTTCTGATCTTCCCGGTTGATATCAGTCAGTAATTCATGTACTGACATTTTATCCAAATCGTGATAATAAGACTCTTGCTCTGTTACTTTCCGGAAATTCATACAATAATCGAGGTTATCTTTCTTGTTCCTTATTTAAACGATGATATATGATACTGGATAAGCCCGTCCATCGGCGATTGCTCGATTCGTCCGACTTCGATAGACAAAGCCTGCATCACATCGCACAAGACTTTTTGGAAATGATACGCTACCGATCCGACAAAGTGCACCGGATAGCGGTCATATCCCGTATAAAGCATCACATTCCTTTCAAAGAAACTTTGAAAGCTCTTATATACCATATTATATATATTTTCTTCCCAAATATATTTCTTCAAAAATGGAGTCAAACTTGCCAGAAAACGATTAGGGAGTAATTGGTGATAGACCCTGTCCAGAATCTGCTCTTGAGTCAGCTGGTATTCCTTCAGGAAATGCCGGCAAATCGATTCGGGCAACTGATGTTTCAGGCAATTGCTGACCAAGGCTCGTCCCAAAGCCGCGCCACTCCCTTCATCTCCTAAAATGAAGCCCAACGGAGAGATATGCTCCTCTATCTCCGTTCCGTTATATAGGCAGGAATTGGAACCGGTTCCTAAAATACAAGGGATACCCGCTTTATTCCCGCAAAGGGCATGCGCCGCCGCGACCAAGTCGCTATACACAAACACCTGAACCTGCCAATAAGATTTAAGCGCATCAGCAATTTTTTTACATTTCTCCGGGGTAGCACAACCTGCTCCGTAAAAATGAATTGCCGTTATTTGGGAATTATTTTCTCCCAATCGGGAATATAATTCCTGCCTGATAATTTCTTTTATTTCCTCAGATGTTAGGAAATAGGGATTCATGCCGGGAGTAAACAGGCTTTCCCCGATTTTTCCCTGACGGTCTATCAAGCACCACTCGGACTTGGTAGAACCACAGTCTGCTACTAAAATCATTTCTTTAAAAAAAGCTATTCTGCACCATATAAACTACCGCCCCGGCCAAATATCCGAATAGGGCAAGTAGAGATATCCGTTTTAAATACCAAATAAAATTAATTCCTTCCAATCCCATTACAACAACACCTGCGGCCGAGCCGATAATCAACATGCTTCCACCCACTCCGGCGCAATATGCCAGGAATTGCCAGAAGGTTCCGTCTTGCATGAAGTTCATCAGATAAGAGGCAGATGCGCTATTGGCTACCATAGCCTCTGTGGCTATCGGATACATACCGATAGCTCCAGCCACCAACGGTACATTATCTACTACGGCAGATAAGGTTCCGATAATCAGATTCACAACATACACATTGCCGACCGTTACATCCAGCCATTCCGCAAATCCTTGTAAAATTCCGGTATAACGCAATACATCTACGGCCAATAAAATGCCGAGGAAGAACAACAGGGTATTCCCGTCTATCCGATGTACTACTTTGCTTAAACGTAACTTCTGGCTCTCTTCTATACGTTCTTTCTTGCTATACATAATCTCGGTAATAATCCAAAGGACGCCTACACCTAGCAAGACTCCCATAAACGGAGGCAGGTGGGTCAGCACCTTGAAGACGGGGACAAATAGCAGGCATAATACACCTATAATAAATATAGCGAGCCGTTCGCCCGTCGATAATCTCTCTGAAGTATCTGCTGAGGAGGTGTCGGAGTTATGGTTCGGTGTCTTGACCTCACCATCCAAAAGACGGAGCATCAGCAACATCGGGACAAGGGCCGAAACGATACTGGGCAGAATCAGGTTCGGTATCGTCTTGCCGGTCGAGATGTTTCCGTTCACCCAAAGCATGATGGTCGTAACATCTCCGATAGGAGACCATGCGCCTCCGCTATTGGCCGCTATGATAATCATACTTCCGAATATCCATCGTGTGGCCTGATCGTCTATGATCTTACGTACCAGCATGATCATCACAATAGCCGTGGTCAGATTATCCAAAACCGCAGACATAAAGAAGGTCAGCAGGCTGATCAGGACGAACAACCGTTTTGTCTGGCGCGTCTTTATGTAATTTGTGATGAATTCGAATCCGCCATGCGCGTCTATCAGCTCTACAATCATCATGGCTCCCACAAGGAAGATCAGCGTTTGGCATATCTCGCCTACACTCTCTACGATTTGGTGGGATATGATGTATTCGCGGGTCTGTTCCGCCAGGCTCAATGCCGCAACCGACGGGGTTTGCACAAACTCCTTGAATGACTCTCCTGAGATCAGGTAGCTCAATTCTGGTGCGCAATTTACATACAGGACCCAAAGCACAATCCCCGTCAACAAAGCTGTTCCGGCTTTATTCACTTTCAACGGATGCTCAAGGGCGATCATCAGATACCCCACAAAAAATACTAATAAAATAGCTGTCAGCATGGCGCTTTTAAAATTTATACAAATTGAACATTGAGCGACAAATATAAAGGTTATTTCACCAAATAGCAAATAAATCTTTTTGTTTTTTAAACAATTACTTGTAATCTGAAATTTTTAGGCATAAATGGAAACGAAGTTAGGCATAATCGCCGATGATTATAGGCATCTTTCCCGGCAATGTTAGGCATGAATTTAGCATGTTTTGATAAAGACTAACCGGTTATTGATGAGAAAGATAGATCTGTCCGGTGAAACTTGCCGGCTATTTGTGTGCAAAATTCAGATAAACTCCGTATCTTTAGGCAAAATATTGGTTATGTCTTCAATTCTGGGAATTTTATTCGGCAGCCTTTTTATCCTGCTGTACACCATAACGATAATCGGCTTGATTATTGTGATAATAGCCGAGAATCGGAACCCGCTGAAAACCATTCCGTGGGTGATAGTCCTATTGCTGGTCCCTGGAATAGGACTTATATTCTATTTTTTTTTCGGACAGGATAACCGGAAAAAGCGGATTATCTCACGGAGGACGTATAAACGAATTATCAACAGACCGAAAATGGAGCGGATAGAAGACCCGTATGCCATCGCGCCGGAAGCCTATAAGAAATTGGCTACGCTATTGAACCGGAGCAAGACGGCTCCGTTGCTCTATGCCGAGCGTATACAGATCTACACCAACGGAAAGGATAAGTTTAAAGATTTGTTGGACGATATCCGGCAGGCCAAGCATCATATTCACTTGCAATATTATATATTTTGTGATGACGAGATAGGACGTGAGTTCCAGCAACTTTTAATAAAGAAAGCGCATGAGGGGGTTCAGGTCCGGGTGATTTACGATGATGTGGGGTGCTGGAATGTGAAAGATAAATTTTTCCATGAAATGAAACAGAACGGTATCGAGATTTATCCATTCCTGAAGGTGGCTTTCCCGGTATTTACCAGTAAGGTGAATTATCGTAATCACCGGAAAGTGGTGGTGATAGACGGGAAAATAGGTTATATGGGTGGAATGAACGTGGCAGACCGTTATTGGAAAGGGGTGAGCTGGGGGGTATGGCGCGATTTGCATTTCCGGATCACGGGAAAAGCCGTGTATGGATTGCAGACGGCTTTTCTGATAGATTGGTATGTGGTGAGCAAGCAGGTCTTGACCAGTAAGATTTATTACCCCGCCCTGCCGGTACAAACCGCCCTGTTGATGCAGATACTCACCAGCGGACCGGTCAGTCCGTGGCGTACGTTGACGCAGGCTTATATCTATATCATCACCAATGCCAAGCAATATGTTTATATCCAGACACCTTATTTTCTTCCTACCGAAGGGTTGAACCAGGCGCTTCAGGTGGCCGCCCGGGGTGGTGTAGACGTGCGTATCATGTTGCCGGAACATTCGGATACCCAAATGGCCAATCTGGCTTCCCGCTCGTTCCTGGCAGAGATGATCCGGGCTGGGGTGAAGATTTATTTTTATCAAGAGGGATTTTTGCATTCCAAACTTTTGCTTAGTGATGATTATGTCACCTGTATCGGTTCGGCCAATATGGATTTCCGTAGCCTGGAACACAATTTCGAAATCAACGCA
>DWYO01000061.1 GCA_019118725.1 Candidatus Parabacteroides intestinavium
TTATGCAGCTTTTTCTAAATTTGTTTCCGGTCTTTTTCCCCGTTCTTATTCGTCACATAGCCCGCTATGCTCCTCATAAGAACAACTGAAAATCCTCGAAAACATTCTTTATAAAAAGCTGGAATAAATTCTAAACAGCTTCTGAGAAAGGATGCGTGGAAGTTAGAAGGCGAAATTATTCGGACTTCTAACTTCCAACCAACCTTTTCTCACCTTAAATTACTGCAAAAACTCGGCTAACGATTCCGGCAGATAGAAGGTGTTGTTTTTGTCAACATAAACTATTACGGAATTTAGGCGGATGGTCTCATCTCCTTTCTTACCGGCTTTTACGATATTGGTAAACGCATGAATAGTTAATTGTTTCTTTTTGTTTTTCTTGTTCTTAACCACTAATGTAGGAGCAACTTCTCCCTCTTTGGCCGGGATGATTTCGCAGGTGTAATCTTTGAATACATCGGTGTGACGAGCAAAATACTTATTGCTCATATCGCTTAGGAAAGTCGGTTCAAAACCATACAAGCTACACATATAATGATTCAGTTCGATATTGGTCAGCATACCCATTGGGCGAGTTCCCTGCGGATGATAGCTTGCCAGGAAAGTGTCTTCACCGGTATGGCCATGTGTGGTGAATCCCATACAAGTGCGGTTGGTGATAATCTGTGACATCAATCCGGCCAACGAATTGCTGTACATAGAAGCTTGGCTTCTTTCATGACGTTCGGCTTCAGGTATCGGACTGAATTTATAGTCCTTACAATTATTCAGGGCATCCATTTCTTCTTGAGACAGTTCGAATCCGGCTTTCTCACGGAACAGGTTCTGCACTTCAGAATTCGGAATTGTATTTACGGTTTTGGCAAAGCCTTCAGCGGTTAATTCGAAACGGGAAAGTTGAGCGAAAAGCTGGTCTTTGGTCAGCTTGTCGTATCCTTTGCATGACTCCCGTCCGATACTGATTCCGCTATTGCCGTGATCGGAGGTGACAATGATTGTCGTCTCACCGTTCTGACGCGCAAATTCCAGAGCAGCACCTACGGCACGGTCGAATGCCAGAAAATCGGTCGCGATACCCACCGGATCATTGGCGTGAGCAGCCCAGTCCACCTTACTGCCCTCTACCATCAGGAAGAAACCGTTCTCGTTCTTGGAGAGTTTTTCGATGGCAGTGCGTGTCATCTCTTCAATAGAGGGTTGTTCTTCTGGATTACGGTCCAGATCGTAGGCCATTTCTCTATCTCCGTATAAAGCCCACATCTTGTTATTGGTATCGGCGCGCATCCCTTTCAGGTTATTGCGATAGACACTGTATCCGTTCTCTTTTAAATAGGATTCCATGTCATCGGTTAAGATAGAGACACCACCTCCGATAACCACGTCCAGGTCATTGTGTACCATCTGCGGGGCAATCCATTCATATTTTCCCCGGTTGTAACTGTGTGCGGAGCAATCGGCCGGTGTAGCATGGGGAAACTCGCAGGTAAAGACTAAGCCTGTAGACGCGCCTTTGAATATCTTGGCTGCTTCTAATACGGTCATTGTCGGTTGATAAGCCCGGTTTGGATCTACCGGATAGATATCATCTTTTCCGCAAGCATACGGATAAGTGGATACGAAGCCCGTGATACTGGGTTGGCCGGACATATAGCAAGAGGTAGTCGGGGCCGAGTCACCGATCGGAGCATTCGAGGAATGCGTACGCACGGTTCCGCAAAGATAGGGGTCGATATTTAACTTGGGTTTGTCCGGATTGGTGTACCATTGCAACCATCGTGCGGTAGAGATGGAGGCCAAAGAGGTTCCGTCACTAATGAACAGGATGACATTCTTTGTCGGCTTGACATCTTGTACATCAACTGCTTTTGCCGGGATAAAAATCAGGACAAACAGCAACAATAAACTTAAAGTCCTTTTCATTTGTTTCACGTTTTAATTATTCTAAGAAATTAATAATTTTTTCGGGTGATAAAGTCAGTTTCTCACATCCGTCAGCCGTAACCAGATAGGTGTTCTCTATACCGACAGCTCCTATTCCCGGCAAGACAAACTTAGGCTCCAATGCGAATAACATATTCTCTTCCAGATACTCTTTAGAGCGTGGCGTTAAAACCGGCAGTTCGTTGATTTGCAGTCCTACGCCATGCCCTACAAATTTGGCTTGTTGTTGGGTTCCCATAAAGTTGCCGGACAATCCCTCTTCTGTAGCGATGCGTGCCGCCAGCTGATAGAGGTCGGCACACGATACTCCCGGACGGGTAGCCTCGGCTATTTCTTGGTGGATCCGTATGGAGACTTGATGTGCCCGATAGGCCTCATCGCTTAGCTTTCCTACGGAAAACACACGGGTCATATCGGTCATGTAGGGAGAATAATTTCCCGCCATGTCTACCATAATCGCCATGCCTTCTTTGAGCTGTGTCCCGTTAGCGCCCAACGGGCAGGAAGCGTCCATTCCCCCTCCTCCTAATGCGAAGTCGAATGGTGAGGGCGTTTCGGCATTCTCTCCTGCCAAGATACTTCCCATGAAGATATCCATATTGGCTCCGAAAGCCCGGAACAATCCTAAAGAACCATGCAATCGCATGCGGTGTTCTATTTCGAATTGAAATTCCAAATCGGTCATTCCAATACGGAAACATTCGGGTATTTCCCGGTAAACGGCTTCATGCTGGCGGGCACAATCGCGCGTCTGTTCAATTTCCCAAGGTGTCTTTATCCGGCGGATGGTACGCAACACCTGGGTTGCATTAGCCGTTTGTTTAGGATGGAATACCGAAAGCAGGCGATTGTATTCGGAATAGGTCAGTTCGTCTGCTTCGAGCATGAGGCATTCGGGCATGGGGATTCCTTGCTCATGGAATACTTCGGGCATTTGTTCGGGTTTACGTATATAAACTACCTGTTCCCCTTGAAGCCCGTTGGGGCGTTTGACGAAGAACCACGGATCGCCTTCAGCCGGCAGATAAAAATAACCGCTATATACATGCCCTGTGACGTAAAACAAGTTTACATCTCCGCAAAGCAAACACCCCTCCATTCCGTTTTGACGCATAACTTCCTGGAGGCGTTCCCATTTGATCCGATAATCGGATAATCTATCTTGTGCAATCATTATTTATTCTTCAGTTTACTCCATGTATCTTTGAGCGAGACGGTACGGTTAAAAATCAAATGATCTGGCGTGCTGTCCGGATCCAGATTGAAATAGCCGATGCGTTGGAACTGGAAGTAAGAAAGAGGCTTCTGTTCAGCCAAGTACTTCTCTACATAGCAATTCGTCAACACTTTCAAGGAGTCCGGATTCATCATCTGCTTCATGGCTTCCAACGAAGAAAGTCCTTGCTCCTTCAGTTTCGCCAATTCGTCACGCGGATTTTCCACTTCCCAGAGTCGGTCGTACAAACGGACTTCAGCGGGCAAGCAATGGGCGCAGCTCAGCCAATGGAGTGTTCCTTTCACTTTCCGGTTGCTTTCGGGCATACCGCTCTTCGTGTTCGGATCATATTCGCAATAGACTTCCACCACTTTGCCATCGGCATCCTTTTTGCATCCCGTACATTTTACGATATAGGCATTCTTCAAGCGTACTTCCTGTCCGGGGGTCATGCGGAAGAACTTCTTCGGAGCATCTTCCATAAAGTCATCGCGTTCCATCCAAAGTTCGCGGCTAAATTCAATCGTATGGCTTCCGGCCGTTTCGTCTTCCGGATTGTTGATGGCTTCCATCTCTTCCACTTGTCCTTCCGGATAGTTGGTGATGATGAGCTTGACCGGATCTAATACCGCCGATACACGTGTAGACCGGGCATTCAAATCTTCCCGAACGGCACTCTCCAAAAGAGAAAACTCGTTTAATGCATCATACGTTGTATAGCCAATCTTATCGATAAATTTCCGGATAGACTCCGGAGAGTAGCCTCTTCTTCGGAATCCGCAAAGGGTCGGCATGCGCGGGTCGTCCCATCCGTTTACCAGTCCCTCCTTTACCAAGATAAGCAGGTTTCGTTTGCTCATCAGCGTGTAGTTGAGGTTCAACTTATTGAACTCCGTCTGACGCGGACGGTTATCATCCAGATCTTTTCCTTCTTTCAACCAATCGATGAAGAGGTCATACAATGGACGGTGAGGTACAAACTCCAGTGTACAAAGCGAGTGCGTCACTCCTTCAAAGTAATCACTCTGTCCGTGTGCGAAGTCATACATCGGGTAAACTTTCCATTTCGTTCCGGTGCGGTGATGAGGAGTCTTGAGGATGCGGTAGATAATCGGGTCACGGAAGTGCATATTGCTGTTCGCCATATCGATTTTGGCACGAAGCGTCATGCTCCCTTCTTCAAATTCGCCCGCATTCATCCGTTGGAAAAGGTCAAGACTTTCCGCTATCGGGCGGTTTCGATACGGACTTTCCACGCCGGGTTGCGTAGGCGTACCCTTCTGCTCGGCAATTGTTTCCGAGCTTTGTTCGTCCACATACGCTTTTCCTTCTTGAATCAGACGGATGGCAAAGTCGTATAATTGTTGGAAATAATCGGATGCATAATAGACGTTATCCCAATGAAAACCTAACCATTTGATATCTTCCTCAATGGCATCTACATACTCCATATCTTCTTTTACCGGATTGGTGTCGTCAAAGCGCAGGTTGCAGATCCCGCCATGGCGTTCGGCAATTCCGAAGTCCAGGCAAATTGCTTTGGCATGACCGATATGCAAGTATCCGTTCGGTTCGGGCGGAAAACGGGTTTGTACTCGTCCGCCATTCTTACCTTCTGCCAGGTCCTTTTCAACCATGGCTTCAATAAAATTCAAATTCTTCTTGCCTTCGGCTTCAGTTGTAATGATTTCGTTCATAGTTTATGCTATTTCTTTCTTTGGGCAAAGGTAGTGATTAATATGAAACAACATACAAATCTGGGAAGAAATTGAAGAGTTTCAAGGGACGAAACTTTTGTTTCAAGGGGGCTGTGTCAAAATGAATGTTTTGATGCACCCCCATTAAGGTGTGTCAGAATTAGCAAAATGCAAGGCATTGAGGATGAGGGCGACAGGAGTTTACTGGAGTAAATGACTTAGCCCGAATTCCGAAAATAACGCAGCAGTTTGCAATTATGACACACCGT
>DWYO01000062.1 GCA_019118725.1 Candidatus Parabacteroides intestinavium
GATACGGATACAAGGGCTACAGTCTATTTCCGTCTCCGTGACGGCAAAAAGGACATCAAAGCAGCCAGCGAGCTGATGATCTGTCCGAACCATTGGAGTCCCGAAAAGCAAGGTTACAAGGATCGTATTGCGCTTGTACTGGAAGGTGAGAAATCTGTATTCAATCGCAAAGTCCAGGAGCTGACGCATCTTATTGAGGCAGAATATACGGGAGATGCTGACAGTGAATGGCTCGGGACGGTCATTGACAAATTCCACCATCCGCAAAAATATAAGACCAAGAAGGAACTGGCCGCAGAGAATCCGCCAACGTTTGCCGAACTGTTTGACGAGTTCTTGCTCAAACACCCTCTCTCCGAGGTCAGGAAGAAGAATTTCCGGGTAGTGAAAAGGGCCCTGATGCGCTATGAATTGTTTGTACGGGAAACATGTCCAGGTATGAAGGACTTTGTCCTGGATATAAATACGGTTACAAAAGACACATTGGCTGACATCTGGCAGTTCATGGAGAACGAATATACCTATGCGGAGAAGTATCCGGAAATTTATGCGGCCATCCCCGAAAAGAGAACTCCCAAGCCGAGGGGAAAGAACAGTCTTATCGACAGTTTCTCCAGAATAAGGACCTTTTTTATCTGGTGCTACAATCAAGGCAAGACAATTAACCGCCCGTTTGACAAGTTCCCGATAGAGGAATGTCTTTACGGGACACCGATATACATCACTTTGAACGAGCGTAATCAGTTGTTCGAGGCTGATCTGTCCGCCCGCCCTCAGCTGGCAATACAGAGGGATATCTTCGTTTTCCAGAGTGTCGTTGGGTGCCGCAGAGGCGACTTGTATAAACTGACAAAAAACAACATTGTCAACGGCATTTTGGAATATGTTCAGGGTAAGACCCGCAATCAGGATCCGCGTACCGTCAGAGTCCCATTGAATGATGTGGCCAAGACGATTCTTGAACGCTACAAGGATTATGACAAGGGGCCTCTGCTGCCGTTCATTTCGGAGCAGAAATACAATCAGGCGATAAAGGAGGCTTTCAGACTCGCAGGGCTTGACAGGATAGTGACTGTAATCAATCCGCTTACACGTCAGCCTGAACAGAAGTTTCTGTACGAGGTTGCAACGACCCACACCGCCAGAAAGACCTTCATCGGAAATATGTACAAGAAAGTCAAGGATCCGGATCTGGTATCATCTGTCTCCGGGCACAAGGAAGGCAGTAAGGCTTTCAGACGTTACAGGGAAATCGATGATGAAATGAAGCAGGAATTAGTACATTTGTTGGACTGATATTAAATACCGCATATTATGGCCAATCAGGATTTTGATCAGTTCAAAGCTGAAATAAAGGCATGGCTTGACACCCATCCGGATGAATACGACAGATTTGTCTCTGAGGTTAATGACAAGTCTGCATCCGGTTTGTTCAAGATATTCAAACTGGGGTTGAAACTTGCTCCGCAAATGATGCGCAAGTTCAACAACGAATGTCATGGAGACCTCGCCGATGAAAGACTGATTCATGACTATGCTGCGGACAATGGTACGGCTAAGCTTCTGGTAGATGAATTCAGAGACACAGACAAAAGTTCAATTGTTCCGGCTATGCTTGCATGGCTCTATTACGGCAAATGCTATGAAACGATGGTTCTGCAACTTGAAGCTGAGGCAATCAATTCTCAAAACAACTTCATGGAGAAAAAGCTGGCAGGATTGATGGTGAGATTCGTCATCAGCAGCAGCGTACGCAATAAGATGCGGACAAAAGAGGATTGGGAAAGTTTTTACAATGAGAAGGAAGTCCTTGCCAGCGGAAATATCGTAACTGACGGAATAGAAAGACTGTCGGCAAATAGTCCACAGAATGAGAATGTTCAGATCTCCGATTCTCCACGGGTGCTGAAAGATTACCTTGTGGCAAATCAGGATATACTTCTTGAAAAGATAAAGAAAAGAGTATCTACCCACCATTCAGGCCCCGATCTGGCCCGTCTGTATTTTGCTCTTCAGGAAGAGGGGCTTTTGAGAGGCTGTGATGTGGCGACATTCCATAGGACATTATCATCGGAAATGCCGAACTGTGATTTGAAAACCGTACGTAATCTGCAGGTCGCGGTCAAGAAACTCAATGATGATACGAGCAGAGGGAAAATAAAAGACATCAGTATTGAAAGAACGTATATAGATGATATCAGGGCCTATCTTGTGAATGAGGAATAGAATTTCTACTTTCTAAATTTTGCCCCAGCTTGAGGCAAAAATTGTCTGTACTATTATAAATTTTCAAATTTTTAGGCTTCATTGTATGGGTAATTACGCATATAATTAACAGGGATTGATACCTGTTGTATTTCGTTTCTTTCGTTTCCCGTTTCGTTGCAATAAACGAAATGTAAATAATTGAATTTTAATAAATTGTGATTATACTTTTGCACCGTCGTCCTGATTATGGGGATGGCGGTGCAATCGTTTGTAAAGCTGCCGGAACGATTGCGCCGGACAATCCGGCAGCAATGTTTCTTATTATGACAGACCTTATGCAAATTATTTCCAACGGACAGGCCAATGTCAGATTGGAGATCACCGGCGAAGACTTGCGCAATTTTTCAAATGAACTTATCACCCGCGCTGTCTCTGAAGTAGCGGCAGCATTGAAAGGTGCCGAAGAAGATAGGCTCCTGACCCGCGATGAAGTGAAGGATATGTGCGGTGTATGCGACACTACACTATGGCTTTGGAACAAGAGAAACTACCTGAAGGCGGTAAAGGTGGGCAGTAAAGTGCGTTACCGTTTTTCGGATGTAAGGAGAATCTTGGGTAAAACAGATAAATACAGTAGCTATGGAAGAGAATAACAGTCGGGAAGAATATGTACGTATCGGTACAACACTGTTCCGTATCCTGAACCAGCCCATGATGAACGGAACATTCCGAAAGATGCGCGTGGAATGGAAGATGAGTACATTCAGGCAGGATTACAGCAAGGACGAGGCGGCAATGATACCCAAATATGATGGCTTCTGCACTATGCCAAGCCATGTAGATTACCGTCATAACGTGAACAACTTTTATAATCTCTATGAGCCCGTTACCCATATACCTCAAGAGGGCGATTTCCAGCATATCTCTTCGCTGGTAGAGCATATCTTCGGAGAACAATATGAATTGGGACTTGATTATCTTCAGCTGCTGTATCTGAAGCCGACGCAGAAACTTCCTATACTTCTTCTTGTGTCGGAAGAGAGGAATACGGGCAAGAGTACGTTTCTGAATTTCCTGAAAGCTGTGTTCCAGGAGAATGTCACATTCAATACCAATGAGGATTTCCGCAGTCAGTTCAATGCAGACTGGGCCGGAAAGCTGATGATTGTGGTGGACGAGGTTCTGCTCAACCGCCGTGAGGACAGCGAACGGTTGAAGAACCTCAGTACGGCACATTCCTATAAGATGGAGTCCAAGGGGAAGGACCGTTATGAAGTGCAGTTCTTTGCCAAATTTGTGTTATGCTCCAACAATGAGAATTTTCCGGTTTACATTGAGCCCGAGGAGACAAGATATTGGGTCCGGAAGGTTAGCCGATTGGAAAAAGACGACACATCGTTCCTGCAGAAACTGAAGAATGAAATACCTGCTTTCCTGTACTATCTCCAGCATCGGGACCTGACCACGAAAGAAGAAAGCCGAATGTGGTTTTCCCCGGCACTTATACGCACAGAGGCGCTGGAAAAGATAATACGCTGCAACCGGAGCCGTGTTGAAACCGATATGGCGGAACTGGTGCTTGATATTATGGATACGATGAGGGTAGATGTGGTGGATTTTTGTATCAATGATCTGTTGATGCTGTTCAACTATTCAATGGTGAAGATGGAACGTCACCAGGTCCGCAATGTCTTGCAGCAGTGTTGGAAACTGGAACCTGCTCCCAATGCGTTGTCGTATGTGACCTATCAGGTTTCTGTTTTGCCCGGCGAGAAATATGCTTTGTCGCCTAAAAAGGTAGGACGCTTCTATACTGTCACACGGGAAAATCTGAAAAACTATTGTTGAATTTGTTGAATACGATGAGATGGATAAATCATGTTTTCTTTTTCCCTCTTGTTTTTGTCTCAACAGATTCAACGGAATCAACCGCAATAACATTTTTATGCCGCAGTCTCTCTGACAACAGGTTTGCCGGAAGAGCGGTAAACGTGCGGAGGGGTGGCCAGCGGTACCAAGATACGTATCATACGTATCTGTGGCAGAACCCCGGATGCCACCCCTCCTGCCAAAAGAAAAACTATATGATAACGAAAGTAAACTACAGCAAGAGTCCTGCGAAGACTATAAATTACATACTTAATCCCAAGAAAGGAGCGCATGTCGTTCTGGCGAAAGGAGTGAGCAGCATGTATGATGTAGATATGCTTGTCAAAGACTTCGAAAGACAAAGTGCCTTGCGCCCCTCTCTGAGTGTGAAGGCAGTGCATATACCTATATCATTCCATGTCAAAGATACGGCCATGCTTGAATCTCATGCGGATGAGATATTGAATGATTGGATCAGGCACGTGGAAAAGAACGGCTACCGTTTTGACCAGTATATAGTGGGCCGGCACCATGACAAGGACGACAAGAATCCGCATTTTCACCTTATGGCGAATGTTGTGCTCAATGACGGAACTCGTGCAAATCTCGCCAATATCGGGAAAGCGGCGAAAGAAGCCTCAATATCCGTGACTGAACAATGGCATTTGACTCCAGCCAATCATCGGAAGAACATGCCGGTGTCTGAAACTGACAATCGCAATCAGCAGACAAGTGTCAGTTGGAAAACATACGAGACAATGTATGAAGAACAGCCAGATAGATCTGTGCAGGTAGACAATAACGATGCTCCGGAAGCAGCACCGGCCGGAATCGGTCTGATAGGAGGATTTGCCAAGCTCATCATTCAGCCGGAGGTCGCAAGAATCGGCACGGGAAGCGGCAGCAGCGACAATACACTTGACAGGGATAATGAAAAGAACAGACAGAGGAAAGGAGGCCGCAGGAGATGAAAGCAGAGAATTAGAACAAGCGTACCAAGCGCAAGGAAATACAGTTTAGCGATGAAGAGTATATCGCAGTAGAACAGAAAGCCAGTGCCGCCCGAATTCCTGTGGCGGCATATATCCGCCAGGCTGCATTGGACAAGACCTTGTCTGCGGCATTGAGTATAGAAGAACTGGAGATAATGAAGCGGATTTCGGCCACTAGCTATAAGATGCAGGTCAATCTTAACCAGCTTGCAAAGCTGGCCAACACATGCGGTCTGCCATTTGTCATTGATGCTATCCGGGAATATATCATCCGTACAAATGAATATTTCAGAACTGGTGTGTGGCGTGAAATGGATCTGAGAGCCTATGAGGCAGAGCAGAAGCAGCGGGACAATCTGGCCGATAAGGTAAGGGACTTACAGGAACGAAATGATAATCTGATGAGGGTCTCGTCCACTTATTATTTCTATACCGCCGATGGAGAACGCATGTTCTGCGAACGCTATAAATGCCGTATGTATCCTGATAAGATGGGTATCTACTGGTATTTCAAAGTCGGGGATAATCCATCATACTGCCTGCCTCAGGAGATAAGCCAGGCATATCACAGGAGAGAAATCTCGATTCAGGATGTGTATCTCCATTGGAAGGAGAGTGCGACAATATTAAGGAATAAAGACTCAAATAGTTTCTAAGCAAAAACTATTGGGGTCGTATCCCTATTTTTTGTAGCTATCAGCAATGCCGTCATAATATCCTTTTGCATATCCTGCATGAGGACTTTTGTGCCGTTGCCCTTTTGCTTGACTTTCTTCAAGATTACTTAATATGCTTTCAAGGTTAATTATTTCTTTATGATTAAGTCCATCTTGATACCCCTGTTCGTAAGCACATGCTGCACATTTATGTCTGCCTATCCCACCTTGGTCTATAGGC
>DWYO01000063.1 GCA_019118725.1 Candidatus Parabacteroides intestinavium
CGAAAATCCGTGCTGAAATGCAAGGGACACGGTTTGTCCCTCGTGTTTCTTTCGTTTGTCCCTAACTTGTCCCTCGTGTCGGAGGTTAGGTTTGATATAGTTTCTGTAACGCCAGATTCCATGAGAATAGTAAGTTTAGTTTGGTTTTTGTATATCTAATCAAGTTCTAAACTAAACTGCTTTTATGGCGTATCTCCCATTGAGGAGCGTTGTGCCTTTTTTCTTTTGGCCGGCAAAAAGAAAAATACCAGTTGTAATCCATATAGATGGTCTTTCAATTATAATTCCTTTTGGCTTTTCTTTATCATCGTCTTTCGGGTTGGCTGAATAAGAATTGTGTCGCGAAGGTATATGTCCTGTCTTTCTTCTTCGCAAGGTCAAGCCTGCCGGTTCCAGCCAAAATCTCCACACTCGGTTTTCAACTGAGGTAGTATTTTGTCTATGAAACCTTGCAAGAAGAGCCATGACACCTTTCGATGCGACATAATTTTAATCAAACCCGAAAGTAGCTGATGCTAACAAAGGGAAAAGTAAAAACTTAAATCATAAACGATTATGGCAAATTATGCGACTAACATCTTCTACGCAAGTACGGAGAACGAGAAAGACCTTGATATGGTGGAGAAATTTTTGGATGACACCTTTGGCGACTGTTACTTAGACAGAGGTGAAGATTACATTGAGGGGGAGTTTTCCTCGAAGTGGGACTATCCTGAAAAGGAGATAAACGTGATGATTTCTCTTTTGGAGGACAAAGACAAAATCTACATCCGAGTGCTGACACACGAACTCTGCAACGAGTATGTAAATTTCCAAGTATTCTCAAACGGAGAATGGTCATACAGATAACCCTAAAAATCAATCGGACTATGTTTTACGAGGAAGAACAGACAACAGACATTATCGGGTGTCCCTGCACTTTGCTGAACCCCTATGATGGATATACGGATGGCGAAGTGGTTGGCGATTATGGCTGTGAGATAGTGGTAAGGCTCCACAACGGCAAAGAGGTAGTGGAATACCGGGACGAAGTGCTAATCTATGACTAATGGAGGATTGACTTATGATGACACCGATAGCGACAAGATTTGTGGATTGGGATATTCCCGAACTCTCAACTCTGCAAGACAGCAAGGTATATCAGTTGAGAATGCAGCTCAACAAGGGTATTCCAATGTGCCGCCAGCAAAAGAATTGGCTGACGCGCAGCGTGAACAGCAATGTTTTTTTCAAAAGGTCTGTTCCGCTTATGGGCTACCGATTTGACTTCTCGGATATACTGAAACGCTTTTTTGTCAAGCAATATGGGCATATTGCCGAATACTATGCGGTTGATAAGACCGCATTGAGAGCATTCCTTTGTGGAAGAATTGATGAAATAATTGAGATAACCGATTAACCCCAATATTATGTTGTACGATTATAGACAAGAAAGCAAAACGCTTATGCTTCTAACTTTGGCGAATGGCAACACCATTGAAGGCGAATTTATAGACTTGCGGATAGAAACCGACACGTTGCCCAAAGGTAAACTTTGGTATCACATCAGACACACGGACGATGATTGGACGGAACCCGCCTCGTTGAAGAACGGTTGTGTGGTGGTCAATTTCTGTGGCACGTTCATTTGCGACCCCATCAATGATTTCCCCTGTGGACAGGAACTGGAGATAACCGACTGGTCATATCTGGAATGATGACAGGCTTCAGGCGAATGGCAGCACGGAGGATTTTCCTCTATGTTGCCATTTTGTTATTGCCCGATATGCCATACATGGCAATCGACTTTTGTAATCCGGGCTTGCAGAAGCAAGACTGACCTCCATTTGTAAATATGCCTTGTTCTGTATAGCCGGCAATACTCCTTTTATAGATATGATACTCCATACTTCGCCAATGGCGACCAAGGCGGCCTTGTTCGGCGAAAGCAGGACTTCTGCTTAATTTTCTTTTCTGAGGCATCCCTGTCTTGTCGGCTGTTAAAGTTGGAAGCGACTATTCTGATGCGGTTTTCGGCTGTTCGTCAAGTCGGTCTGTTCTTCGGGGCGGCATACTCCACGGCAGAATGCTCTTGGCAGGCTTGCGGCATAAGTGCAAGGCATTGTTTGGCATCCACGTTTGGCGGTCATACCCGTTCCTCTCCGATCATACTTCTTCTTTTGGGCTATAGCCGAAGCGCTCTTTCAAACTTGCATTTACGGACGGTTGCAGTCTTGTTTACGAATCTTGCTCGTTTGTTTTCATCAATCCGTTTCACAATTGCTTTGGGTCGTGTTATCATATATTTTTCCGTTGCAAAGTTAGTATGCAGCCGGGTACGGCTAAAAGCCTTGGTCAATGGCGTAGCCTCACAAATCTTCCTTTATTGAGCCTGTGGTTTTGACGGCTTGCGCTGACAAAAATAAAGAGTATTTGCTTGCTATCCTTGCCGCAACCCTATACTGCACTCACTTATGTTGGCAGCGTAAAAATAATTTTAATAACAACTTAAAGCATTGTAATATGAAACAGATTGAGAACAATTTCGCAGTATCAGGATTCGTTGGTAAAGACGCAGAAATCCGTCAGTTCGCAAACGCAAGCGTGGCACGCTTCTCATTGGCTGTAAGCCGTCAGGAGAAGAATGGGGAGGAAGCAAAGCGCGTGTCCGCCTTCATCAACGTGGAAGCCTGGCGTAACAACGCCAACACCGAATCGCTCACCCAGATCACCAAGGGCGTTCTGCTGACCGTGGAGGGTTACTTCAAACCCGAAGAGTGGACCGACAAAGACGGCGTAAAACACAATCGCATCGTCATGGTCGCCAACAAGTTCTACCCAACTCCCGACAAGACGGAGGCTCCGGCAGAACCGGAAAAGAAAACTCAAAAAGGCAAGAAGTAATTCCCGCCTCGCCCTAATAAACAAAGCGGCTTCGGTCGCTTTTGTTTTTGCTCGTATGATAGCCCTATTATAGCCAAAGGTTCGCTATTATAATTTATCACCCATCCCCATTAGTGTCCGGTAAAAAACCGCAAAAGTTCTTTGAAAATATTGAAGTATAGGCAATTACAAGGATGGGACGAGCGCGCCGATTTGAATTTATCTTTGCCAGACTATCGTAGAATGGCACATGAATAAAGGAAAATACGTGTTCTCACAGCTTTTAGATTTCCTTGATAAGGATGTATTTTTAAG
>DWYO01000007.1 GCA_019118725.1 Candidatus Parabacteroides intestinavium
ACCTCCGACTCGCTGATACGGGTGGCTGTCCGCTACTTCTCCAAGCAGCATGATCCGGAACGGCTTGCCACCGCGCTGTACACGCAGGGCCGGGTAGAAAAGGAGCTGGGAAAAAATGAGGAGGCTGCCCGATTGTTCGTGAAAGCGCTGGATGTGGCGAAAGGGGGAGAGGATTACGAATTGCAATTCTTGGCCAGCTCGCACTTAGGGACTCTCTATGCCTATTCCCACTTAGACAGCTTGGCCTTTTCCGCCTACGAACAAGCCCTGCATTTTGCCGAATTGTCCGGTGACAGTGTTAATTTGGCTTATGCTTATGCTTATTTGGGACGGGTATATGGATTGCGGGAAGAGTGGAATAAAGCGACTGATGCCTATGCACGCGCCATAGAAATTTCTGAAAAAATTTCTTCGGTGTCCACTTTAAGTCTCGGGTTAAATGAATTGTCAGCAGTTTATTGCCGTGTAAACAAATATCAGGAAGCCTTCGATTGCCTACAACGGGTACTGGATTTGCCAGATCCTTCGTTGGCGAACGATAAGACTGTAACCTATCTGAATATAGGAGATCTGCTTCGCTTGATGGGAGATTATGATTTGGCGGTTACCTATCTGGAAAAAGCGCAGGAGACTACAAATCTGTATACCAAACGCGGTACCTATCAATGCCTTTCCTATTTATATGAAGAAAAACGGGATTATGAAAAGTGTGTAAAATACAATAAACTCTATTGGCAATATAATGACTCGATTCAAACAATAGAACAGAGAAAGGCAATCATTGAGGTGGAACAAAAATACAACAATGAAAAATTGCTAAGCGAGAAACGGCAACTCGAATTGGAACATACTGAACATCTTTTGATGGGATGCACGATTTTCTTTTTGTTTATTTTTGCCTTTCTATTCATTTATGCGAGAAAGCAACGTACCATAGCTTCTCTACTGAAACGTTTGAATCATATCAAAGATGAAATCAAGAAAAAAGAGCATCAGTTAGTCCGATACCGGCAGGAAATGGTCGATTTGTCACAATGGCAATCAGATTATGCGGATTTGCAGCAATCTAAGCAATTGGTAGAAATAGAGATGAAGAAACTGGCTCAGGAGGTAGGAAAACTGAAAGAGCAGAGAGCTCAGATCCTTATCCGACTGAGCCTCAAAGAGGAAGAAATGAAGCGTATGGAAGACCAATTGGAGCAGGTCAAAAACACGCCGGATATATTTGTCCGTATCGCGGAAACAAAAAGAATCGAGGAAACGGAGTGGCCGGAATTAATCGCCAAGATGGATGCTACCTACCAACAATTTACCAAACGGTTGCAAACCGCTTTTCCGAAATTGCAGAAAATGGATATTCGTTACTGTATTCTTTGGAAACTGGGATATACAAAAAAATTTATCATCGAACTGATGAATATTTCAGAAGATAATTATTTCAAACGTCTTCAACGAATAAAAGCCCGCATTGACGATTCCAAGAAATGGGAAAAGGGGAAATTAGAACAGTTCATGCAAAACTTTTAAGGATTTATCCACGCACATTTTCAGGAAAGTGTCCAGTTTACCTTCTTCTTTTTTATGCATTAACCCATTGGAAATAAGCAAATTACCCCCCACCAAAAAAAATATAAGTGTCCACCTAACTTATTGGTTTGTTTTCTTAATTTTGTACACGAAAATTAATCAAAAAACAGAAGACAAATGAAACCATTTATTATTTTTTCTACGTTATTTTTAGGCTTATCGTTAGTAAGCTGTTCGGATTCCGCGAAAACGGAACATGAGATTCCCGTCTATTCAATTAATGTAAAGCAGACTCCGAATGCCGATGAAGTCAATCAGTTCTTCGGACAGGCCCAGATCCGCCTGCAGCCTTTGGAAACGAGAGATAGCATGTATTTTAATGGAGAAGAGGCTGTAGTTCATGTAGCAGACGGCCAATTGTTCATCCATGACATAGCGCAAGGCATGATTTTCCGCTTCAACAAGGATGGTAAGTTTATCAACCGAATTGCCCGCAATGGACAAGGTCCGGAAGAATATACGTTCCTGTCAGGCATCACAGTCGCCAACCAAACTATTTACGGGTTAAACCGCAACAAGATTCAGTGCTATGATTATAAGGGCAACTACCTGAAGACGATATCCTTGAAGCACGATAGCTGGCAGATTGCCGTTCGGAATGATGGCACCCTCTTTACGGCCACCAATTACATCCAGCCCTACCAGTTCACGACTTACTATCCGGACGGGACGGTCTCGGACTTTATGCCCAGTAATCCGGAACTATTGAAGTTGGAAGTTTCCCAGTCAACTCATCACTCTTTGAAACAAGACAAAGACGTGGCATATTTCACCAACTACTTCGATAGGAATATTTATCAGTTCAAGGACGATTCGGTCTCAGTCATGGCTACCCTCGACTTCGGCAGCATGAATATCCCGGCTGACTTCTTCCAAGGTGAAGACGATGAAATAGGCAGTCGTTTCAGGGAATACCGCGAGAAGGATAAAGCCATTATGAAAGTTGATCATTTGACAGTAACCGATACCTGGCTGATATTCACTCCGGCTCAATTTGACGCCTATGCGGTTTACTATAATAAGTCGACGAATACGACTATCTTGAATAAAGAACTCCGGGAACCGTATAACTTACTATTCGGGGGATATAAGACTCCGGACGGCTACAATCCCGAGACAGGTGAGTTTTATAGATTGGTCAGCGCCATAGACCTGAAGGAAGTGGTTGAGGAGATAGCCGAATCCCATCCGGACTATCAAGAGAAATATCCTTTCCTGAAAGGCATTGACTTCAGTCAGGTGGACGAAAACTCCAACGACTGGGTGATGTTCTATAAGCTCTGATCAATATAGTTGACTATAGGAAAAGATAGAGCTTTCATGATTCCGCAGAAGAGCTGGTAGTATAGATATTTTCGACCTTATTGGCGGAGGAATACCTAAAGATACAAAAAGCCAACTAATTCGCTATACTTTGTGTATGAATTAGTTGGCTAATTTTATACTATTCAAGGAATGTCCCTTATTAGAAGCTGGAATAAATTCCAAACAGCTTCTTAGTTTTCTGCCAGATAAGAATCCGGAGTAGCTTCGATGGCTCTCAAACGATTGTTGTTGTTTGTCACATTGATCAATGCCACGTATTTGCGGTACTGGTCTGCATCTAAAACACGTTTCATCAGCTTCAGATTGCTGAAAATAGCCTTTTGCATCTTAGCCTCTTTCTGGCTTTCATCCGCACGCATGCTGGCACGCTGCATCTGCTGGAAGTATTCGTTGATCTTCTCAACCTCATCTACCTGATCAGAAGTCAGCTCCAAATAGTTGCTCAACTGATACGTACTTACTGAAAACGGAGCTTTTTCCTTGTTTCCTGCAAAAGCTAAAGTTGCGCTCATTAACAGAACAGCAACAGATAAACCTAAACGTTTCATAATACAATAACCTTTTAACTATTAAACCTAAAACAACCTATTAAAAATGTAACCTAAAATGTGATACCAACTTCCCCGTCAGTACCGTTGATTTTTTCGATTGCAAAAGTAATGTATGTTTTTGGGCGCAAAATAGCTAATGGTATTAATAATTGTAAAACGCTATATTGTTTTGACCTATATCAACCCTCTACACTTTTCATTTTGATATTTATTCCATTCTTATACGTCTTTTTGCTTTTAAAATCATATTATCGTAATCATTTTGTAATATAAGCAAAGATGATTGACAAAGAGATTTTCCTTATACCAGCATCTTGTGCCTTTCATAAGAAGATTTTGTCCAAATCAGGTAAGTGACCAATGCGCACAGGCAACTGAAGGCACCGGTAAGATAAGCCGCAGACAATCCCCAGCGCGAAGAAATAAAACCGGCTGTCAGCATGCCGATGCCGATGCCTAAGTCGTATGCCGTGAAATAGGTTCCCATGGCAGTACCACGCTGGTTATGGGGTACTACATTGACAAACAGGCATTGGAATGCCGGAACACCAATACCGAATCCGACACCGATGACAAATGCCGCAGCAAAGAAGACATAGGCATTGTGTACGGTAGCAAAAACGGCCAGCATCACAATTAAACAGGACATCGCACAAATCGCGACTTGATGAATCTTGCCTCCGTCAATGAGCCTTCCGGAAACCAAACGGGATAACCCTACGCCTACCGCCATATAAATAAAGAAGTACCCTGCATTTTCAACGCCGATTTCTTTACCATAGAGTACGACAAAGGAGAGTAACATACCGTATGCTACAGCGACAAACATGTAGGTAATAGCTGCCGGAATGGCTTTCAGCAGGATAAAACGGTCTAAGGAGAGCGGCGGTCGCTTTGCTTTGTCCCGTTTAGGACAGTGGATGAAAAGGACAGAGAAAATTCCCAATGCCGAAAAAGCAAGACTGCTCCACACCACGGCGTTGAATCCCTGTTTAGCGTAGGTCGCGACGGCAATCAGCGGGGCGAGAGACATAGCGATGTTGATGGCCAATCCATAGAAGCCCATTCCTTCTCCCCGGCGTGCGGAGGGAATCACATCAATCGTGATCGTATTACCCGATACAGAGGTCAGTCCCATAAATGTCCCTTGGAACAGGCGAAGTAATATGAGCAGAAGGACGGTCGTCGCCCAGAAATAGCCTACAAAGAAAAGGGAGAACATGGCAAATGCGAATATATACAGGTATTTCCGCGAAAAGCAATCTACCAGATAGCCGGAAAAAGGTCTCATGCAGAGCACACCGATGGTATAGCTGGAGAGCACCATCCCGACCTGCGAGTTGTCTATGCCCAATTCTTCCGACAAGTAGAGCGGCATGGTCGGTACCTGAACATAGTAGGCGATATTCATCAGGAAATAGGAAATGCAACATTGAATGAAGTTGCGGTTCCATAAAGGAGGTCGTTTGGTTGTCGGATTCATATTGTTTGGTATATATTAAGTTGAAAAGTTTTATACATATTCGCTGAGTTCGAGCCAGCGCATGCCTTTCTCGTCCAGCTCATCCATCAATTGCGTGATGCGCTGAGACTTGGCGAGAAGTTCATCGGTACTTAACGTACCGCTGCTCATGGCCTGTTCCAATTCCGCTTTCTCAGCTTCCAGTTGAGGAATCTCAGCATCCAACGCTTCGAATTCCTTCCGTTCTTTGAAGGTGAGGCGGCGTTTCGCATTCGTTTCTTGTCGGCGAGGTTTCTCGGGAGCCGGATTCTTTTTGGCTTGCAAGACAGCCTCTTCCTGTTTCTTTAAGGCATCTTGTTCCTCTTTCCAAGAGCGATATTGGGTATAATTGCCAGGAAAATCTTGAATGTCGGCATTACCATGGAACACTAAGAGGTGGTCTACAACCTTATCCATGAAGTACCGGTCGTGCGAGACGATGATCAGGCATCCTTTAAAGCTTTTCAAATATTCTTCCAAGACATTAAGGGTTATAATATCGAGGTCGTTGGTCGGCTCATCCAATACGAGGAAGTTCGGATTGCGCATCAAGACGGTACAAAGGTAAAGTCGTCTTTTCTCCCCGCCACTGAGTTTATACACATAATTATGCTGTTTGTCCGGAGTGAAGAGGAAGTAATTCAGAAATTGCGAAACGCCCAACTTCCGTCCATCGCCCAAGTCGATGTATTCGGCTATCTTTTGCACCACATCAATAACCTTCATCTGCTCGTCGAATTGCAATCCATCCTGACTGTAATATCCGAAGCGGACGGTCTCCCCCACTTCGAAATATCCGCTATCCGGTTTTACTTCGCCTATCAACATTTTAATAAAAGTGGATTTGCCCGTCCCGTTATTGCCCACGATGCCCATTTTTTCGTAACGAGCAAACGTATAGTTGAAATGATCCGTTATTTTCAAATTCCCAAAGCTTTTCGTGACCTCTTTGGCTTCAAATATCTTCGATCCGATATAAGAAGCCTTTACATCAAGGTTCACCTTGCCTTGTTCACGCGTTTGCTTAGCTTTCTTTTCCAATTCGTAAAAGGCATCGATACGGTATTTTGCCTTTGTCCCGCGGGCTTGAGGCTGGCGGCGCATCCAATCCAATTCCTTGCGAAGCAGATTGTTGGCCCTTTCCACTTCAGCGTTTTGCGCGTCAATCCGTTCTTGGCGCTTCTCCAGGTAATAGCTATAATTTCCTTTGTATTGGTAAAGTTGTTTGCGGTCAATCTCAATAATTTCCGAACAGACGCGATCAAGAAAGTAACGATCGTGTGTGACCATGAGGATGCTGATGGTCGAACGGCTCAGGTAATCCTCCAGCCATTCCGTCATCTCCAAATCCAGGTGATTGGTCGGCTCATCGAGGATAATCAATTCCGGCTCGGTAATAAGGATATTCGCCAACGCCACACGCTTCAATTGCCCGCCCGAAAGGCTCTCCACCTTTTGGTCGAAGTTGTGAATCTTCAATTCGCCAAGGATTTGCTTGGCGCGTTGTTCGTAATCCCACGCCTTGAGGCCATCCATCCGTTCCAGCAAGACATTCAGTTTGTCTGTATCGTTGTCCATCAGTGCCTGTTCATATTCCGCCAGCAGACGGACCGTCTCATTTTGCGAGTAAAAGCAAGCCTGCAAGACGTTCAATCCTGCCGGATAAGTAGGCGACTGTTCCAAATAGCCCACGCGCAAATCATTACGGAACACAATCGAACCACTATCATAGTCCTCCTTACCTGCAATGATATTCAGAAGCGTAGTCTTCCCGCTTCCATTCTTGGCAATAAGCCCAATCTTTTGCCCTTGTGCCACGCCAAAAGTGATATCTTCGAAGAGCACCAAATCCCCGAAACTCTTCGTCAGTCCGTCTACTTGAAGAAAACTTACCATATATTTTGAGTTTATAAGAAGCTGTTTTGAATTTCTTTATGTTATACAAAAGGTTTGTTCAATTTTTCCCGCAAAGCGTTCCTCCCCATACCGCTAAAAGTCCAAACATTAGGCTGATGAAAACATAGAGTATGAAAGGGGCATAATACCCTTGTCTGACCATTTGAAGACAATCGTGGCTAAAAGTGGAGAAGGTGGTGAAGCCTCCGCATAACCCTGTGGTGAGCAGCAGGCGTACCTCGACAGGCCAATTCCATCGCGCCGACCAAGCATAAAACACTCCGATCAGGAAACAACCTGTGAGATTTACGCTCAACGTAGCCCATGGAAACTCGTACGGCCGGATTCTTTCGTGCAATACCATTTGCACCAGATAACGCAACAGGCTCCCTATGCCTCCGCCTACGAATATTGCTATCATTTCCTTTATCATATTGTCTTGCTTTAGGGTATTATCCAATGTCGGATCGCTTCTAAAGGATGATAAAGTAACATACGCGGGCCACTAAAGCGCATGACTTTACGCATCCGATCACGCATATCCTGCTTATAGCAATGGATAGGGCAATTCCGGCAAGAGCTTTTATGCTCGCCATACTTGCATCTGTCCAGTCGCTTGCAGGCATACACTAACAAGGAGCGGCACTCCTCGCACAGCTCCTTGTTTTTTTCTTTTTTCCGGCAATAAAGCTCAATCATGCGCTTTACCACCTTCTTTTCTCGTTCTATCCGATTAGTTGTCTTCACCTGCATTCGTCCGATCAGATTCTATCCAGTACCTTTTCGATCAACCCCCGTACAGAATCCTTGTATTCTGTATTCATGTTCTCGGCCACGCGCCCAGCTATGATGCAACAGACCGTCATGGCCCGGTGTCCCATTAAAGCGGCCAGTCCGGCCAACGAAGAACTTTCCATTTCGAAATTGGTTATCCGGTAATCCTTCCACGTAAATGCTTCGACTTTATGATTCAATTCCGGGTCGGCCAGTGGCAAGCGCAACTCCCGGCCCTGCGGGCCATAGAATCCGTTAGCAGCTATTGTTACCCCATGCACGATGTCATCTGATGCGATTTGCCGGACTAACGTAGGATCGGCCGTAACCACATAGGGACTCACTTGCGGAATCTTCCAATCCAGTTGCTTCATCAACTCGGCTTCAAACGCCGTGTCGCGCACCTTTTCGTTTCCGCCATAAAAATAAAGCACACCATCGAAACCGATAGATTTTACCGCCGCTACATACGTACCTACCGGCGTAAACGGTTGCAAGCCTCCGCTTGTCCCGACACGGACCAAGGTAAGTTGACGGGGTTCGGGATTTACCTCACGGGTATTGAAATCAATATTCGCCAATGCATCCAGCTCTGTAATGACAATATCGATGTTATCTGTACCGATGCCATGCGAAACCACCGTTATGCGTTTCCCTTTGTAGGTTCCGGTAACGGTATGGAACTCCCGGTTCGAGACTTCACATTCCCGGGTGTCGAAAAAGGAGGCAACCATCGTCACACGAGACGGATCACCCACTAAAATCACACGTTCGGCCAATTGTTCCGGTTTCAGATGCAAATGGAACACGCTACCGTCAGCATTGATAATCAGTTCGGATGCAGGGATGACTTTCATGACTTCTATTCTTTTAACGGTTTGTTGGAAGGCGTGGAGGCCGTTGGCTTAGCGATAGCTTCACGCATAGTCGTATCCGCTTCGATATTCTTCATCCGGTAATAATCCATTACCCCCAGATTGCCGGAACGGAACGCATCGGCCATTGCTTTGGGCACTTCCGCTTCCGCCTCGATCACCTTGGCGCGCGCCTCTTGTGCTTTGGCCTTCATTTCCTGTTCCAAAGCTACGGCCATGGCACGGCGCTCCTCGGCTTTCGCCTGCGCGATGTTCTTGTCGGCCTGTGCCTGATCCATCAACAGATAAGCTCCGATGTTTTTACCTATATCAATATCGGCGATATCAATCGAGAGAATTTCGAATGCGGTTCCGGCATCCAATCCTTTACGAAGTACCAGTTTAGAAATCGAGTCCGGATTCTCCAATACCGATTTATGCGATTCGGATGAACCGATAGAAGATACTATACCTTCGCCTACACGAGCCAGTACCGTCTCTTCACCCGCACCTCCGACCAATTGCTTGATGTTGGCACGTACCGTCACACGGGCTTTGGCAATAAGCTGGATTCCGTCTTTTGCCACCGCGGTTACCGGAGGCGTATTGATTACCTTCGGATTAACCGACATCTGTACCGCTTCAAACACATCACGTCCGGCCAGGTCGATAGCTGTAGCCATCTGGAAAGTAAGCTCTATGTTGGCTTTTGAAGCCGAAACCAATGCATGGACCACCTTTTCGACGTGCCCTCCCGCCAGGTAATGAGCTTCCAGTTCATCCCGGGTCAAGGTCTTCAATCCGGCTTTGTGCGCTTCAATCATGGCTTGGGTAATGATGTAAGGCGGAACCTTACGGATACGCATCAGGAACAACTGGAGTAACGAGATGTTTACGCCCGATACTTTTGCCGATATCCAGAGCAGGAACGGCACATAATAGAAAAAGATAATAAGCAGCAGGACGATTGCGCCCGCTACAATAAATGGAAATGTTGAAAATGCGGTGTCCATCATACAGTTTTGTTTTTATCAGGGTTATTAATTTTGTCTACAATTACATTATATCCTTCTACGCGGACCACTACGACCGGGGTATTCTCATCAATAAATCCGGTTTCCGACTTGGCCTCTACGTTGATCTCTCCAAACCGGGCTTTGCCGATCGGTGCCAGCCGGGACATGGATATCCCCTTGTCGCCCGGCTTAAGGCCTAAGTCCTGGGTGGACTGCAAGCGAGAGTCAACATCCGTATGGAGAGCGATTCGGTTGAATGAGCGTGAACGCAGGAACCATAAGAATCCGCAAACGAAGAATAGAGCGGAAAGGAAAAGTGTCCAATTTCCTACCGTACTGCTCAGGCTATAGGCGTAATAGAGTCCGCCTCCGGCACATAAGATACCTCCGATTCCGGCAACCGTGATTCCGGGGAAAAAGAATATCTCCGCCAATCCCAGGATAATGGCGGCCAGCATGATTATTGCCAGTATGATTATAGTGGAAATCATATTGTTTACCGTTTAGAACTGATATATTTTACTTCGGCATTACGAGCCTGTTTCTCTAATTCAACAGCTTGCGGCAAGAGATTGTTCAACCGTTCTTCAGAATTTAAGATAGTTTCTCCTAATTGTTTTTTCCGGTCCGGACTTGCCGCTAAGGTATAATCCATACGCAAGGCATCCAATTTCTTTTCCAAAGACTGGATCTCTTTTTGAGTCGAAACCACTTTCCGATAGAGCGTTTTCGCATCCGGCGATTTGATATCGTCCCACGTATAATAGATTCGGTTGTCTTGTATCACAAATTCAAAATCTTTCTCGATTTTCGGTTTTCCATAGGGAATCTCCTGATGGGCCAGTCGGATAAGTTCCGTATAGTTATTCCCCTCCTCCCAACTCTCTCGGATGGAGCGGATAGCCGCACGGGCGCGTTTCATCTCGATATCTTCCGTTTCCACCCGGTTGTGTTCCGGATTTGGAATAAAAAGATAAACGCAAACCTGCCCTTCGGGCTGGAACCGGTCGGATACGAACCATCCCAGATTCTTTACCTCATCGTAGACTATCATATAATCATTATAAGGTGAATTGAAAGGCATTCCTAATTGCTCCGGAGCCAGATAGGTATCGTTATTCATATTGTAGCGGGTAACGAACAGGTCATATCCCCCCAAGGAATTATTTCCGTTGGAAGCGAAATAGAGGGTTACGCCATCCGGCATGACGAACGGATAATTATTGTCTCCCGGGAAATCATTGTTCATGGCCAGTTGCTTTTCGTCTGCCCAATCGTCCATCAGGCGCGATTTGGTGAACAACTCATATTTCCCCTCGACCGGTCTGGCATAATAAATCTTATCCCCTTTCTGATTCATAAATACGTCAGAAAGCACACCGGGCTCCTGAAAGAAATCGGCATAGGTAGAGAGTTGCCCCATCTCCTCGCTGAGCGTGTAGGCCGAAAGGAAGTCCGCTTTATCAACAACAAGACTATCGATGATCTGTACATTTTCCACACGCTCCATCATACGTTGCGCGTCTTCCAGCAAATCCAGCCGGAGCTCGGCCTGTTCGGTGTCCCGCTTTTTCTGCTCCAGAAATTTGATGTACTGTTCGTACATATCCACGGCATCTTCAAAACGGTATTTTCTATAGTTCAGTTCGCCCATATACCGGAAAGCCTCTATCTGCCGGCGTTTCACGGCAAAAGAGAGGTACTTCTCCGCCTTGTCTATTTCGCCGGTCTCAAAACAACACGCACCATACCATAAATTATATGAGGAGTTGTTAGGCGATTGCTTCACCAGTTTTTCGAATACCGGCTTGGCTTCGGCATATTGGCCTTCGTTATAGAGTTGCTTAGCTTCATTCAGCGTCTGTGCCTGCAACTGGGTGCATAAGACACCGACACCTAACGAACAGAGCGTTTTTG
>DWYO01000002.1 GCA_019118725.1 Candidatus Parabacteroides intestinavium
TACATATTGCCGGGTAATGTCTTTATACGGCCATTCATTTCCAAGTCAAACAAAAGCAAAGAGAGCTGCGGAAGTGGGGTCTGGGCATATTTACTCAGCTGATTGATGTGAAGCTCCTTATGCTCTTGCAAAAGTCCCAGGATTTGTTGTACCTCCGGAGAATCATCGAAAAACAATTCGGCCTGCTTAGGTGTTTTCCGGATCTGGTTTTGCCAGCCCAACGCCTCAATCAAATCCTCTGCCGAGGTGATCAGCCCCGCCTTGTTTTTCCGGATAAGCTCATTACATCCGGCGGAATAGAGATCATTGTTCCTTCCCGGAAAAGCGAAAATTTCCCGATTGTAAGAAAACGCGATATCGGCCGTTACCAATGAACCTCCTTTCCGGGCCGATTCGATGACAATCGTGGCATCGGATAACCCGGCAATAATCCGGTTTCGTTTCAGGAAATTGACACGTTCCGGCTCTGTTCCGGAGGGGAAATCGGTCAGTAATCCGCCTTCTTCCAACATGCTGATTGCCGTTTGCCGGTGCACCGATGGATAAATCCGGTCCAAGCCATGTGCCAGCACACCTACCGTCGGGAAATGACACGCCAATGCACTACGGTGTGCCTTTATGTCAATGCCATACGCCAGTCCGCTGACTATCAGTATATCCGGATAAAAAGATTGTAATCCTTCCAAAAGGTGCTCCACCGATTCCTGTCCGTAGGGGGTGGCATGACGGGTTCCGATTATGCTTAGCACATGCGGTACATTCAGACTCGCCCTACCTTTATAATAAAGTACCAACGGTGCATCCGGACAATCCTTCAATCGCTCCGGATAATCCCTGTCTTCCAACAACAAAGGCGTGATCTGTGCCTTTTCCATAAAAGAGATCTCTTTCTCAGCCCGTTGCAAGACCTCCGGACGTTTGATTTCTTCGGCTAACAAAGCTCCGATGCCGGGAACACGCTCTAACGATTTGCGTTTTTCCTTAAAGACCGATTCAGCATCGCCAAAAGCATTCAATAATTGGCGGGCCAGGATCCCGCCAATGCCGTTAATCATAGTTAAGCCTATTTGGTAGAGTAATTTATCAGTCATGCTTACCACACATTATTATTTTGTAATTGTTGCGCTTTTTCCAGTAATTGGTCAAAATAATCACCCCGTGTTAACTTCCCATTCTCTACCAAGACCGTATCGATGATACCTTTGGCAGACAAGGTAAAGGTAGGGACGTGATAGATATCCTGCTCGAACACCAGCTTCACGCCATCTCGTACCGCATTCAGGCAAGACACGTACCGGTCTCCGCTATGAAGCGGATGCTTGAACTGGATTTCCACCCGCGAGACAAACGCATCCATGCCCCGTTCGTGCATCGCACCGAAGTTCTCACCCAAAGCTTCGAGAAACTCATGACGTGTGTGCTCCATATAATGCTGATAATTGGCATTATTTACCACGCCTTGCAGGTCGCATTCGTAATCGCGTACTTTATCGGCATGTTTAAACAAATAGTTTTTCATTTGAATTCTTTTTTAGGTTCTACAATTTCCATGACATACAACCGGTCAGACGGGCGTACCTTTTCGTTTACCTTAATCGAGAAACGCTCGCCTTTAACCGTTTGCGGAACAGCTTGCAGGTCGACACGGATTTCATCTACCTTTTGCATGACCGCACCGGTGGTCGGGCCGGTGATCAGGATTTCATCCCCCACTTTCAGGACACCACATTCCATTTCAAACTCCGCTACGCCTATCTTGTCGAAATATTTGATGCCCCGGGCCACATACACCTTCTTGCGTGTTGCTCCCGAACCATACTTGCTGCTCCATTCGCCCAAGCGTTGTCCTAAGTAATAACCATTCCAAAAGCCCCGGTTGAACACCATCCGTAAACGTTCGTCCCATCCGGCTACCTTTTCTTCGGTAAAGGTACCTTCACAATAAGCCTGTACCGCCTCTTTGTAGCATTCCGTCACGATACGCACGTACTCCGGTCCGCGGGCCCGCCCCTCAATCTTGAACACCCGGACGCCGGCATCCATCATCTTATTCATGAAATGGATAGTCTTCAAATCTTTGGGTGACATGATATACTGGTTCTCGATATCCAGCTCAATATCACTGTCTTTATCATGTACCGTATAAGCACGACGGCATATCTGCATACAGGCCCCTCGATTAGCCGAAGCGTTCATCTCGTGCAGGCTTAGGTAACATTTCCCTGAAACCGCCATACAAAGTGCGCCATGAGCGAACATTTCGATACGGATCAGTTCGCCTTTCGGACCTTTTATCTGTTGTTTCTGGATTTCTTCATAGATTTCATGCACTTGCTCCAGGTTCAGCTCACGTGCAAGAACCACCACATCGGCAAATCGGGCGTAAAATTTCAGCGCCTCAGCGTTCGAGATGTTCAATTGGGTGGAGAGATGCACCTCCTGACCGATCCGGTTGGCATATTCCATAGCCGCCACATCTGCCGCAATGATAGCCGATATTCCAGCCGACTTGGCGGCATCAATAATCTCGCGCATCAAAGGAAGGTCTTCCCCATAGATTACGGTGTTTACCGTCAGGTAGCTCTTTATCCCATGCTCCTGACAGATAGCCACTATTTTACGCAAATCGTCTGTAGTAAAATTATTGGAAGAGCGTGAGCGCATATTCAATCCCTCAATACCGAAATAGATCGAATCCGCCCCGCCTTGTATAGCCGCCATCAGTGATTCATACGAACCGACAGGCGCCATAATCTCAAAGTCTTTCTCGTTAAATTGCATAGTCTTTTTATATCTCTGCAAAGATAGGAAATTTAATGCAGATTCTAAGGGAATCCGTATAAACAATTAAAGGCTGTCTCACGACAACCCCTAATCAACTTTGTTAACCTTAAATCTAATACTATTATGAAAAAACCACAATGCAAATGTACAGCTTGTCAATATTCTTTCCAAATATTTTCCTGATAAAAAATATTAAATCCGCCTTGAAGGGATTTTTTCGGACGTACATAATTGGGAATTTGTCCGATGAAAAAATCGTTTAACAGCTGTGATATTGGCTTCTAACAGTTGTTAGACGCAACGTACACAGCTGTTAGACGATTTTTGGAAAATGTCAAAGAGAAAAAAGGCTTTGATAATTCATTTTTATTTGGGAGGAGAATAGTTCGGCAGGTGCTTGCAAAGCAGAGGCGATTGATCGATAAACTTCGGAAATAGGGAATAAGGATTCATCGGTTTCAACAAATAAATGATCCGGCCAAGCAGCTTGAAGTGCCTCTTGCGAGAAGCGCTCGCCAAATGAGAGATAAAATCCTTGTTGAAGTAATTGCGCGGCCAATTCTTTTTTTCCCCGGAATCCATGTATGATCCAAGGTTGAGCCGGTTTGAGTTCTTTGTGTAGAGTAATCAGTTCTGCCCAGGCCTTGACGCAATGAAGTATAAGCGGTTTGTGCAGATTTTCCGATAAATGGATTTGCGCGCGGAGGATTCGCATTTGAACCTCCAAGGGGGTAGCTCTCATCTTATCCAATCCCGCTTCACCGATCATCCGGATTTCCGAGGAACGGGCCTCCTTTTCTAATAAAGCCAATTGCGCTTCGCCTTCTTCCTCAATGAACCAAGGATGTATACCTGCGGAAAGAAATCCATAATCCGGCTTTTCGTTCCCGATAATCCAATTCAAACAGGTTATTGATCCGCTGGGTTCTTCTTTAGGTAAGTAATGGGAATGAATATTTATGTATGCCATAATTCATGCGTCTATTCGTTTGTTGATTTGTAAGTCTGATCGTTTCAAAAATTCTTGACTTATAGACTTACAAACCAACAAACTCCTAAATCATTAATAGTTCTGCTTCATCGGTTCGAAGAAAGCTTGCGGGTGCAAACATGCCGGGCACTTTAACGGAGCTTTCTTGGAAGAGATCACGAATCCGCAATTACGGCATTGCCAAAGGATTTCTTCATCTCTTTCGAATACCTTTTCAGCTTCAACGCGCGCCAATAATGTGCGATAGCGTTTTTCGTGTTCAGCCTCAACCTTTGAAATCATGCGGAAAGCGGTAGCGATTTCCGTAAATCCTTCTTCGTCTGCAACCTTGGCAAACTCCGGATAAAGCTCAGTCCATTCTTCGTTTTCACCTGCAGCTGCTGCGGCCAGATTGTCTTTGGTTGTACCAATAACTCCTGCGGGATAAGCCGCGGTAATTTCAACCATTCCACCTTCCAGAAATTTGAAGAAACGTTTAGCGTGTTCTTTTTCCTGCTCAGCGGTTTCCAAGAAGATAGCGGCAATTTGTTCGTAACCCTCTTTCTTTGCAACACTGGCAAAATAAGTATATCTGCCTCTTGCTTGTGATTCACCTGCAAACGATTTCAACAGGTTCTGTTCTGTACGTGTTCCTTTGATGCTCTTTTCCATATTCGTATCAATTTATGTAAGTTAATAATTATATTTTTACAACAGACAAAAGTAGAAATTAGTTTTGGTTTTTGGATATTTATTTTCGATGATTATTTTTATCTGCTAATAGATTTCATTTATAATATGCTTG